>NZ_JALIDZ010000011.1 GCF_025397915.1 Microbaculum marinisediminis | reverse complement strand
TGTCGCTGCGTCGGCACATCCGCCGACCTTGACCGCCGGACTCTAACTTACGAGCCTGGCCACCTCGATGGGGCAGACCAAGATCATTGACGCCCGCCCGTTCATGTAAGCTGTCCGTCGTCGGGGGGGGGCGACCGGCGGCGTGTTGAGCTAACGGAGGCTCTGGCCCATAAGGGTTGTCATTTTAGGCGGCCACTTCTCGGTGAAGCAAGCGGCGTTGTGTGATGGTTTCGCGTTTGAAATCGTCGCTGAAATTGGCTTTGCCCATCATCGGCTCCTTGCCTCAAAAATTAGGGACGAAGGCGTCTACGAATCCAGGGGCTATTCAGGCCGACTCAGTCGGGCCCGCTGGCGTCTGAAATGTCGAGACCGAACGAGTGGAATACGTACTCGATGTGAAGATCGATCAGTTCGGATTGGGAAAGCCTGCCGCGCGGATTGTACCACGTGCACACACCGGTCAGGGCGGCGATCGTGGCATAGGATGTCACCTGCGGATCGCGGACAGACCAGGCACCGGCCTTGTTTCCTTCCTCGATGATGGAGCGCAGCCGATGCTCGTATTTCGTCCGCTCGGCGATGATCTTTCGATAGTTGGCCGGCGTGAGGCTCCTTAGCTCCATGTTGCCGATGAAGACCTCTTCCTTCCGCGCTGTATGCCACCGGATATGAAATGCGATGAAGCGGCGCAACTCCTCGACAGGATCCTCGATGCCCTCAAGTTCGGCAGAAAGGCCTTCGTGCAGTCTTTCCATGATGTCCGACAGGATCATGAAAAGTAGGTCCTGCTTCTGGCGGATGTAATTGTAAAGCGACCCGGCCTGGATGCCGACGTCATCGGCCAGGTCGCGAAGTTTCATGGCTTCGAAGCCCTGCTTGTAGAGCCGCTTTATTCCGGCGCGACGGATTGCCTCCATCGTCCGGGCGCCGCTGGACCCCGCAGTTCTGGACATATGTGCAGCCCCTTCTGTGGCCTGGATAGTAGTTTAGAGCTTGGAAAGCAGAGGCGACAGAATGATGCAAGCCGGGAGTAGGCGGCGCAAATCAATCCGACTTGGGCGCCGGGGCCGTTGCCGTAGCGTCTCCAAAGCGTTCTAGCGGCCCGCGAAGGCGGGGGCACGACGTTCGGAGAAGGCTGCAATGCCTTCCTGCGCATCACGCGTTCCCACCAGGTCGCGGAAGCCCTCCCGCTCCAGGCCGAGCCCCTCCGCCAGACTGATGGATTGCGACAGACGGACGAGCTGCAGCGTCCGCGCGACCGCGAGCGGTGCGTTCCGGGCGATTCTCTCGGCGATGTCGAGGGCGCCCTCGAGCAGTGCGGCCGGCGTGTCGAAGACGCGGCTGACGAGGCCCGCGCTCAGAGCGGTGTCCGAGTCGATCGGTTCACCGGTCAACAGCATTTCCGCAGCGAGTGCCGGCGGAATGTAGCGGGGAAGTCGCGTGGCGCCGCCACCGCCGGCAAGCACACCGACCGTCACTTCCGGCAGGCCGAACCGTGCGTTCCGGCTGGCCAGCCGGAGATCGCATGCCAGTGCAAGCTCCAGGCCGCCGCCGAAGGCGACGCCGTTGATCGCGGCGATGATCGGCTTCCGGGTCGGGTAGGATCGTGTCAGGCCGCCGAATGTCCCGTGATCTTGATTTGTCTCCGCGAGCCGGCGGAGCTCCGGCAGCATGGTGCCGATATCTGCGCCGGCGCAGAATGCGCGCTCGCCGCTCCCGGTGAGCACGATGCAGCGAACGTCCTCCTGCGCTTCGGCCCAGACCCAGGCGTCGCGCAGCGCCGCATCCGTCTCCGGATCAATCGAATTCATTTTGTCGGCGCGCGCCAGGCGCAGAATGCCCACGCCCGGCCTCGGCTTTTCGCGTTCGACAGTCATCGCGGTGTCTCCTGGCGCAGCATGTCGCGCAATTCGCGCTTCAGGATCTTGCCGAGGTAGTTCTTCGGCAGGTCGTCAAAGGCCATGAAGATCACCCGCTTCGGCGTCTGGTATCCGCCGAGATCGCGTCGCGCGAAATCGATGATGTCCCGTTCGGTCGCGTCCCGGGCATCGTGCAGCGTCACGACCGCCGTCACGACCTCGCCCCAATGGTCGTCCGGGAGGCCGAGCACGGCCACCTCGCGCACGCCGGGGTGCCGGGCGATGGCGAATTCGACCTCCTGCGAATAGACGTTCAGGCCGCCGGTCTTGATCATGTCCTTCGAGCGGTCGTGGAAGGTGACGAAGCCGGCCTCGTCCATCACGCCGAGATCTCCGGTCAGGAGCCAGTCTTCGTGGAAGACCTTGGCCGTCTCCGCGGGCTGGCGGAAGTAGCCCGACATGACGGCGGGGCCGCGTACGGCGAGTTCGCCGACCTCGCCCGGTTCGGCGACGCTGCGATCCTCGCGCAAGATGCGCAACTCGCAATTGGGCACGATGCGGCCGATGGAGTCCGGCGCGCGCTCGTAATCCTCGGGCAGTAGGCAGGTCACGATCGGGCCCGCCTCCGTGAGACCGTACTGATAGTAGATGCCGAGCCCCGGAATCAGCGCTTCCATCGCGGCACGCTCGTGCCGCGGCAGGATGCCCGCGCCGGCGTACCAACGCCTGAACGATGACCAATCAGCCGTTTTCGCGCGCGGATGATTGACGATTTGGCGCGCCATGGTCGGAGGGGTGAAACCGTTCGTTGCCTTCTCCCTTTCGACAGCGTCGATCCAGCCTTCGGGCGTGAACTCGGGCAGAATGACGGCGGTCGCGCCGAGATAGAGGTGGGGCAGGAGCCAGGTGTTCAGTGCGGCGGAATGGTGCAGCGCGGTCGCCACGATCGTGGTGTCGGAGTCCGACATGCGGGTGAAGAGCGCTTCGTTCAGGATATTCCAGAAGAGATTGGCGTGCGAGAGAAGCACTCCCTTGGACGCGCCGGTCGTGCCGCCGGTGAAGAGGATCACGGCACCGTCGGAAGGCTCGACCGCAACGACATCCTCGTCGGCCGTGGCGTGGTCTTCCTCCATCGCCCGCAAGGTCGATTCGGAGAGGTCGATCATCGCGGGAAGACCATCGATCCCGTCGAGCAGCACGCGGCGTTCGGCGTCGACGAACAGTCTGGTGGTTTCCACCGCCCGCATCATGGCCGCCAGCCGGTCGGGCGTTTCGCGGTAATTCAGCCCCGCGGCAATCGCGCCGGTCTTTGCCAGGGCGATGAACGTCTTGACCCAGTCGGTCGATGCGGCGGCGAGAATGCCGACGCGATCGCCGTGCCGCACCCCGGCCCGGCGCATGGCCCTGGCCAGCGCGTCGGTTTCCCGGTCAAGGTCTGCGTAGGTCAAGCGACGTGTGCCGTCGACCAATGCGATCTTGTTCGGGCTGCGTCGTGCGTTCCGAGCGATATAGTCGCCCACACAGATCATTCTTTCCTCCATGACCGATTATACTCGGGCGGCGCTCCCAGCCCCGGGTGCCGGTCGGCTCCGGGTCGGACGGTCCGGCAGAGCCGTGAGGCTGGCCCCGCGCAGAGTCGCATTCCAAGTCCAGGCGCATGCTTGCAGGCCAGTTGATTGCCTCGTATAAACAAACGGTTGACCGTTTTAATACAGGGCGTTTGCACGATGCGCAACACGAATCAATCCTTCTCCCGCATTCTCGTCGATCTCGACCAGCGCGGGCTTGCAACGGTGACGATAAACCGCCCGGAAGCACGCAACGCCTGGGATATGGAAACGGTGGCGGAGCTGACACAGGCGTTCGACACGCTGCGGACCTCCCAGACGCTGCGCGTCGTGGTCCTCACCGGTGCCGGCGAGGTCTTCAGCGCCGGCGGCGATCTGAAATGGATGCGGGGCATGCTGGGGCGCAGCGCGGATGAACGGGAGGCGGAGGCCCGGGCGATCATGCGTCTGCTGCAGACGCTAGACGCGTTTCCGCAGCCCGTCATCGCGCGCGTAAACGGGGCGGCATTCGGCGGCGGTGTCGGCCTAGTGTGCGTCTCCGACATGGCGATTGCCTCCGATCGGGCGCGGTTCGGAATCACGGAAACGAGATTGGGGATCGTTCCGGGCACCATTTCCCCTTTCATCGTCAGGCGTATCGGGGCGGCCGCGGCGCGTGGGCAGTTCCTGACCGGCAGCGTGCTCGATCCCGCGACCGCGCTTCGTATCGGCCTTGTCCAGCAGGTGGTCGAGCCGGAGGCGCTCGACCAGACCGTGGAGCGGGCCGTTGAAGCAATACTCAAATGCGCTCCCGGCGCGGTCGCGCGCACGAAACGGCTGTTCCGGGAGATCGGTGAGGCCGCGCCGCAGGAGGCGGAGGCTACCGGTATCGCGGCGATCGTCGAGGCCTGGACCCAGCCGGAGGCGCACGATGGAATTTCGGCGTTCCTGGAAAAGCGGGAGCCGGGATGGCGCCTCGGCGGCGGGCGAACGTCAGACTGAAGGCGTGCCGGCCCGGGCGCCGGTTCGCGGCCTACCGGTCGGGCCACCTCGGATCATGACCCGCGGACGCGCAGGCGTCTATCGGCCGAGGTAGCTAGCCAGGCCGAGGCTGATCTGCGGGAACACGATGACGAGCAGCACCGCCAGAACCTGCAGAAGAACGAACGGCACGATGCCACGGTAGATCGTCCCGATCGGCACCTCGGGGGCGATACCGCGCAGATAGAACAGCGCATAGCCGAACGGCGGGGTCAGGAACGAGATCTGCAGGTTGACCGCGAGCGCGATCGCGAACCATGCCAGCGTCTGTTCGGGATCCATGCCGAAATCGAGCGCCATGACGACGGGAGCGACGATTGGCACCACGACGAGGACGATCTCGACCCACTCGAGGAAGAAACCGATGACGAAGATCAGCGCCATCACGGCGAGCAGAACGACATAGGGGCTTTCGCCGATGTGGGCGAAGGCGTCGGCGACCATGGCGTCGCCGCCGAGCCGCCGGAAGATGACGCTGAACACGGTTGCGCCGATCATGACGAACACGATCATCGCCGTCGTCTTGGTCGTCTGACGCAGCGACGAACGCAGGGTCTCGAAGTCGAGGCTTCCCGACAGGAACGCGAGGACGAGAGCGCCTAGCGCGCCGATAGCGGCGGCTTCGGTCGGCGTGGCGACGCCGGCGATGATGGTACCGAGGACCGACAGGATTAGCAGAACCGGGGCCACGAGATCCTTGAGCAGGCGGACGACCAGCGCCGATCGGTCGGTGGTCCGGCCTTCCGGTCGCGGCGGCATGCGATGCGGCTGCAGGATCGCCACGGCGATCAGGTACAACAGAAAAAGGCCGGAGAGCAGCAACCCGGGGCCGATCGCGCCAATGAAGAGATCGCCGATCGGCACGCGCAATTGGTCGCCGAGCACGATGAGCATGATCGAGGGGGGCAGCAGGATGCCGAGCGTGCCGGTCGATGCGATCAATCCGGTCGCGATGCGCGGGTCGTAGCGGTTCTGAAGCATGGTGGGGAGCGCGATCATGCCCATCAGGACGACCGACGCGCCGATGATCCCGGTCGAGGCGCCCATCGCGACGCCGAGAATCGCCACCGCAAAGGCATAGCCGCCGGGCAGCGAGCGGAACAGCGAGGCGAGTGAGCCCAGCAGGCGCTCGGCGACGCCGGAGCGCTCCATCATGAGCCCCATGAACACGAACAGCGGGATCGCGATCAGCAGCCAGTTGGTGAGGATGCCCGAGTAGATCCGCGCAACCGCCGTCGACAGGAATACGAGCGGGATATCGGCCAGCAGCGCGAGCACGATACCGACGCCGGCGAGTACGAAGGCGACGGGAAAGCCGGTGAAGAGGCCCGCCATCAGCGCGACGAGCATCACAACCGGCCAGAAATAGCTCTCGGTCATTTCTCCTCCGGGGAAGATGTCGTTTCCCGCGACCTGGCGAGCGCGAGGAGGCCCTGCGCGGCGCGCACGATCGCGACGAGGCCCAGAAGCGCGAACGCGAACGGCAGGCAGGACTTGATGATCCAAAGGTCGAATAGGCCACCGTAGGTGGAGCCTTCGCCGGTCATGTAGGCGCGCCCGGCGAAGGGAATGCCGTACCAGACCACGACCGCGCAGAAGGGTAGCGTCAGGAAAAGGTTGCCGATGATCGCGATGATTGACCGCAGCCGGTCCGAGAACCGGGCGGATATGACCTCGACGCTGACATGCTGATTGTCCGCGTAGGCATAGATGCCGCCGAAGATCGCTATCAGGGCGAATATGTGCCACTGCAGGTCGGCGAGCGTGTTGACGGTTATCGCCTGTCCCAGAAGGGGGATCGGTGCGCCCCAAGACAGGAAGCTGTTCAGTCCGTACTTCGCTGCGAGGACCGTCAGGCAGACAAAGACGATGAGCGGCAGGACGAGCCAGCTGACCAGCTTGCCGGGCACCATCGCGAGCCGCATTACCGTATCGAGGAACCTGATCATGCGACCGTTCGTGTTGCGTGGTGGCGCGCCGGGAGAGGCCCGCCACCACCGTGGCCTAGGGGCGACGTATTAGCGCGGCAATTCCTGAAGACCCTTCCAGCGCGACATGCGGTCCATATAGGCTGTCAGCGACTCGTAGGCTTCCTTGAACAGAGGGTCGCGGGCGGCTTCATCTTCCATCACGGCGGTCGACGATTCCTTGAGGGCGGCCAGAACCTCGTCGGGCAGACGACGAACCGTGACGCCAGCGGCCTCGATCTTCTCCAGCGCCTCGTTCTGGCTCTCACTTTCGTTGGCGAGTACCGCGGTTATGTTGGCCTTGCAGGCCTCGATCATGATCTGCTGCTGGTTCTCGGTGAATCCGCCCCAGACGTCCATGTTGATGATGATGGAGTTCCAGCTCGACGGCTGATGCCAGCCGGGAAAGTAGTAGTTCTTGACGATGTCCTGGAATCCGACTCCGATATCGAGTTGCGGTGCGGAGAACTCGGCGGCGTCGATGCGGCCGGTTTCCAGCGAGACATAGATCTCGCCGGCGGGTACGAGTTGCGTGTTCGCCCCGAGGCGGGCCAGCGCCTGTCCGCCGAGGCCGGCGATGCGCATGTTGAGGCCCTTGAGGTCGTCGACCGTCTCGATGTCCTTGTTGAACCAGCCGCCTGCCTCCGAAACCACCAGGTGGCAGGGGATGACCTTCACCCCGTGCGGGTCGTAGGCCTTCTGAATGATCTCCAGCCCGCCCCCTTCGAACATCCAGCCGAGCGCCATGTCGGGGCTGGGACCGAACGGCATGGCGCCGACGAGATTGGCCACCGGGATCGAGCTGGCCCAATACCCGATCCAGTCGTAGCCGAAGGGGATGGCGCCCGAACTCACCGCGCCGAAAAGCTCGAAGGGTGGCACGAAGTCGCCGGCGCCGTGCACCTTCACGTCAATCTCGCCACCCGTCATCAGCTTGACGCGCTTGGCCCAATTGGCCGGGCTCTGGCCGATGGAGGGTACGTTGAGGCCGAATACACTTTGCAGGTCGTATTGGCCTGCCTGAGCCTGGCCGGTTCCGGCGATCGCGGCAGCCAGCACTGCCGCACAGAGTCCGTATTTCATTTTTGCAATCCTCCAATAGCGGTTCCAGAACCCGTGCGCGGGCGTTTGCAATGCTCGTCGCACGCCAGCTTCAGCACGTCTTATTTACTAACGGCCGTCCGTTTTTATCGGCAACAAGCTACCGTCTGTCAATCCCTGCCATTCCGGAGGGCTTGCGCTTCTGGGAGTTCCGCGTTTGGCTTGTTCCATTTCCAATTAAACAAACGGTTGACCGCTTGTTTTTAAATCGGCAGGGCGTATTATGCCGGCCGAAAGGAGCCTGCGATGCCACTCGATTCCGATGTCTTCGAGCCGCTGATCGAAACTGTCCGCCGTTTCGTCGACGGTCGCCTCATCCCGTGCGAAGACGCTGTCGCGGAGGCGGACGAGATCCCGCGATCCCTCATCGACGAGATCCGGCACCTTGGGCTATTCGGCCTGTCGATACCGGCGTCATTTGGCGGGCTGGGGCTGACGATGGAGGAGGAGGCTCGCGTGATCTTCGAGGTCGGGCGTGCCTCGCCGGCGTTCCGATCCATCTTCGCCACCAATGTCGGCATCGGCAGTCAAGCGATCGTCATGGATGGGACCCCGGAGCAAAAGGACCGGTACCTGCCCCGGCTCGCCTCCGGTGAAGTCATCGGCTCGTTCGCGCTGACGGAGCCGGATTCCGGTTCCGATGCCGCCTCGATCACCACGTCCGCGCGTCGCGACGGCGACGGCTACGTGATCAATGGGACCAAGCGCTACATCACCAATGCGCCGGAGGCCGGCGTCTTCACGCTGATGGCGCGCACCGGCGCACGCGAGGACGGCGCCGACGGGGTCACCGCCTTTCTCGTCGATCGCGATACGCCCGGTCTTGCCGTCGGAAAGCCGGACAAGAAAATGGGGCAGCGCGGCGCCCACACGGCCGACGTAGTCTTCCAGGATTGCCGCGTCCCAGTTTCCGCCATCGTCGGGGGCGTAGAGGGGCGCGGATTCAAGACGGCGATGAAAGTCCTGGACAAGGGGCGTCTCCACATCGCCGCAGCCTGTGTTGGCGCGGCGCAGCGGCTCCTCGAGGAGAGCCTCGCCTACGCCGCCGAGCGCCGACAATTCGGCCGGCCGATCGCCGATTTTCAGTTGATCCAGGCAGCGCTGGCGGATTCGCGCACCGAGATCTATGCCGCCAGGGCCATGGTGCTCGACGCGGCGCGGCGGCGCGATCTGGGCGAGAACGTCTCGGCCGACGCGTCATGCTGCAAGTATTTCGCTAGCGAGATGGTCGGGCGTGTTGCCGACCGGGCGGTGCAGATCCTCGGCGGGGCCGGCTACATGGCGGAGTATCCGGTGGAGCGCTTCTACCGCGATGTCCGGCTGTTCCGCATCTACGAAGGAACCAGCCAGATCCAGCAACTCGTCATCGCCCGCAGTCTGCTGCGCGAACATCGCGCATCGGCTGAGGCGCGCACGAGCTAACGAGGGGCCGCCGCCCGGACCGTGCCGGAACGGCGTCCGGGCTGCTCGGTGCTACTTCGGGAAATTGAGTGAAGAGGAAACGAACATGCGTTTTCGCAAGCCCATGGCCTTTGCCAACATCGTGTCGGCAACATTCAGCGGTATCGAGACCGCGCCTGAGGTGGCCGTCAGGGCGCTTCAGGAGAGCCGGCTCCAGAGCCAGCTCTCCTATCTCGAGGCGCGATCGGACTTCTATCGTCGTCGGTTCCGGGAAGCGGGTATCGCCTTCTCCGATTTATGCAGCATCGCCGACCTGGAACGGGTGCCGTTCACGACCAAGCAGGACCTGCGCGACAGTCTGGCGCGTGTCCGCCCGTTCGGTGAACATCTGGCCGCTCCCATCGAGGAGGTCGTGCAGGTTCAGGCATCGTCGGGCACGACGGGTAGCCCCTCCTACGTCGGCCTCACGGAGAACGACGTTCTCGCATGGCAGGAGGTGACGGCGCGGGCGCTGTTCGCTTGCGGCATGCGGCCCGGCGACCTCGTGCTCCATGGTTTCTCGATCAGCAAGGGGTTCGTCGGCGGCATCCCGATGTTCCAGGCCGTGCAGTATCTCGGCGCGAAGGACATCCCCGTCGGCGCCGATGGCGGCGTCGACCGACTGCTGATCGCGGCGCGCGACCTGCGTCCCCGCTGCATCATCGGGACCCCGAACTTCCTGCTCTTCCTGGCCGACGTGGCGAAGGACATCATCGGCATGGAGGCCGCGGATCTCGGTGTTGAACGCCTGATCGTGGGTGGCGAGCCGGGCGGCGGAATCGCGGCGGTGCGCGAGGCACTCGAAGCACGCTGGAACGCGACCTGCTGCGAACTGCTCGGCGGCACCGATCTCGGCTGCACCTACTGGGCCGAGGGGGATACCCAGCAGGGCATGCATATGGTGGGGCCGGACCACATTCTGGCCGAACTGATCGACCCGGCCACCGGGAAGACGATCCCGTTCGAGGAGGGGGGCGAAGGCGAACTCGTTTACACGGCCCTAGGCCGCGAGGCCTCGCCCGTGCTTCGCTTCCGCAGCGGGGACCACGTCGTCGTCAAGGCGATGGCAACGGCGGACGGGCGTACCGGACCGGCGATCCGCTGCGTCGGCCGGACGGACGACATGCTGATCGTCCGCGGCGTCAATCTGTTCCCGTCCTCCGTTCAGGACCTGCTGGCGGGTATTCCCGAAAGCAACGGTGTCATTCGAATCGTCGCGGATTTCGAGGGGCACTCGACCCAGTCCAATCTGAAGGTTCTCGTGGAGCGTGCGGAGGGGCGGCCGGGAACGCTGGACCATGAGATCAAGGCGATCGCCGAGGAGCGGATCCGCAATGCGCTGTCGGTGAAGGCCGACGTGCGCGTTGTGCCTGCAAACTTCTTTGAAAAACCGGGTGTCGCCAAGGTCTCTCTCACCTTGCGTGAGATGCCGGACCTGACCACGCCCTAATCCAATCGAGACGCGGAACCGCACCATGTTGCAGAACAACCCGAAGGTCGGGGCGACCGACGCCGAACTCAACCGAAGCGCCTATCTCGAACTCGTCGGCGACCTTCATCGTCGCCGATCGCTCGCCCGGGCCGGAGGCTCGGAAGCCGCGCGGCGCAAGCATCACGAACGCGGGCGGATGCTCGTGCGCGAGCGCATCGATGCGCTGATCGATCCGGGATCCCCGTTCCTCGAAATCGCCGAGTTGGCAGGCGAGGGTCTCTACGACGGCGTGCCGGCGGGCGCGGGGATGGTGACGGGCGTCGGCACGATCGCCGGGCGGCCCTGCATGATTATCGCCAATGACGCGACGGTGAAGGGCGGCACCTACTTCGGCATGACCTGCCGCAAACACGTCCGGGCGCAGCGATTCGCGTGGGGCAACCGACTGCCCTGCGTCACGCTGGTGGATTCCGGCGGTGCATTCCTGCCGGATCAGGCGAACATCTTTCCCGACGAAGGTTTGTTCGGCTCGATATTCCACAATCAGGTGGGCATGTCGGCCGACGGCATCCCGCAGATCGCCGTCGTTCTGGGCACCTGCACTGCAGGCGGCGCCTACATTCCGGCGCTGTGCGACGAGGTCGTGATCGTCCGCGGCCTCGGGTACATGTTCCTTGGCGGTCCGCAATTGGTACAGGCGGCGACCGGTGAGATGACCGGTGCCGAGGATCTCGGTGGCGCGGAGATGCACAGCCGCGTCAGCGGCGTGACCGATCACCTCGCCGAAAACGACGCCCATGCGCTCGCGATCACGCGGACACTTGTTGCCGAACTCCCGGCGCGCACGCCTGAACGGTGGCATCGGCAGACGGCGGTCGACCCCCGGCACCCGGTCGACGGCATCTACGATCTCATCAGCCGTGATCCACGCCGCCCAACCGACAACAGGGCCGTGTTGGAGCGCCTCGTCGACGGTGGTGACTTCACGGAGTTCAAGGCGGAGTACGGTACCACGCTCCTCACCGGATTCGCCCGCATCGGGGGCTATCAGGTCGGGGTGCTGGCGAACAACGGCGTGCTCTTCACCGAGTCGGCGCTGAAGGCCACGCATTTCATCAGTCTCTGCTGCCAGCGCGACATCCCATTACTGTTTCTCGCCGACGTCTCGGGGTTCATGGTCGGACGGGAGGCCGAGATGGCGGGCATCGCCAAGGCCGGCGCGAAGTTCATCACCGCCATGAGCTCGGCATCCGTGCCGAAATACACGGTCATTACGGGCGGGTCCTACGGGGCGGGCTATCTGGCCATGTGCGGCAGGGCCTTCAGGCCGACGGCGATGTTCATGTGGCCGAACGGGCGGGCCGCAATCATGGGGCCGGACCAGGCCGCCACCACGCTCGCACTTGTCAAGCGGCAGGCCATCGAGAAGGGCGGCGGCGCCTGGAGCGCGGATAAGGAGGAGGCGTTCAAGGCGCCGATCCGCGCCGAGTACGAGGCATTCGCGAGCGCCTACAATTTCGCGCGCAATCTGTGGGTCGATGGCGTGATCGAGCCTGCGGAGACGCGCCAGACCCTGACCTTGCTGCTCGACCTTGCCGCGCGCACACCGGCATGCCCGACGCAGTTCGGCGTGTTCCGCATGTAGGTTTCGGAGATCGGGAATGTTCAAGAAGATCCTCATTGCAAACCGCGGCGAAATTGCCTGCCGCATCGCGCGCACCTGCCGGCGGATGGGTATCGCGGTGGCCACCGTCCATTCCGCGGCCGACCGCGACGCACTGCATGTTCGCGAGATTGGCGAGTCGCTGGAAATCGGCCCCCCCACCGCTGCGGAAAGCTATCTTGCGATCGAGCGGATCGTGGATGCGGCTCGGCGGCAGGGCGCCGATGCGGTCCATCCGGGGTACGGCTTTCTTGCGGAAAACCCGGCGTTCGTAACCGCCCTGCGTGACGCCGGAATAGCCTTCATCGGTCCTGACCCTGAGGTGCTCGCCCGGTTCGGCAACAAGGCGGCGGCGAAACAGGAGGCGCGTCTCGCGAACGTGCCGGTCGTACCCGGTACTGAGACTCCGAGCAGTTCCGTCGAAGATATCGTCTCCGCGGTCGACGGGATGCAGCTGCCGGTCCTGCTGAAAGCGGCAGCCGGGGGCGGCGGTAAGGGAATGCGGGTGTCGCAGTCCCGGGCCTCGCTGCGTGCCGATGTGGAGGCGGCGATGCGAGAGGGCCGCAGCGCCTTCGGCGACCCGAGCCTCATCGTCGAGGAGTATCTCCCGCATGCCCGCCATGTCGAGGTGCAGATCCTCGGCGACGGGCGGGGCGAGGTGATCCACCTCTTCGATCGCGAATGCAGCCTGCAACGCCGGCACCAGAAGGTGATCGAGGAGGCGCCGGTGACGAGCATTCCGCCGGACCTGCGCCAGTCGATTCTTGATCACGCCGTTCGTCTCGGCCGGGCGGTGCACTATCTCGGGCTGGGGACGGTAGAGTTCATCGTCAAAGACAGCCGCGCCTACTTTCTAGAGGTCAATCCGCGCATCCAGGTCGAGCATCCGGTAACGGAGGAAGTGACCGGACTGGACCTCGTCGAGCTGCAGATAAGGGCGGTCGCCGACGGTCGCCTGCCGCTCCCTCAGGACGCGGTCGCGGTGCGCGGCGTCGCGGTCGAAGCCCGCGTATACGCTGAAGATCCGGCCGGCGGCTTCCTGCCATCGACGGGACGCGTCGGGCTGTTGCGCTTGCCCGATACGGTGCGGGTCGATAGCGGCATTGAGAGCGGCGCGTCCGTGACGCCGTACTACGATCCGATGGTCGCGAAGCTGATCGCTGCGGCGCAGGACCGGGAGACGGCCTATGACCATCTGGCCTCGGCGCTGGACGATACCGTCGTCCTGGGCGTGACGACGAATGTCGACTTTCTGCGCAAGCTGGCGACCGACAAGAGCGTTCTCGCGAATGACGTCCACACGGGGACTATCGAGGACATGTTGGCCGCCAATCCGCCGGTGCGGTGGTCCTTCCCGCGGGATGCGGCGATTGCGGCAGTGCTCTGGTTGCAGACGCGCCGCAGCCGGGCGGCTTCGGATGCTTGGTCGGGATGGGCGGGCCACACCGGTTGGAGGCTCGGAGACGGCACGTCACCGATAGCCTCCGCGCCGGCCTTGCGGTTGACGTGCGGAGACGCCTGTCACGATGTCCGCTTCGGTGCCATCGAACCGGACGGCGCGATCGGAGTCGCGGTCGGGGAAGATCGGTGGCGCATCCGGGTTTCGTTTCCCGCCGGTGCCGTCGTCGCCGAAGTGGACGATCAAACGTATTCGCTCGATGTGCATCTGGAAGATGGGCGGGCCTGTTTCTCGCACGCCGGCCGTTCGGCATGGTTCTCCGTAGAGCCCTATCTATCGGGCACTCTCTTGACCTCCGACGGGAGCGGCGACGGACAGGTGCGGGCACCGATGATGGGGCGCATCATCGCCGTCGAGGTCGAAGTCGGACAACCGGTTGCGGCTGGGGAGCGGCTCGGGCTGATGGAGTCCATGAAGATGGAAATGACGCTCGCGGCCCCCTTTGCTGGCACGATCACTGAAGTCGCTTGCGCTGTCGACGCCACGGTCGAACGCGACCAACGCGTCTTCAGCGTAGCAGCCGAGTGAGCAGTGCCATGCAGGACTTGCCAAGCCATATCGATATCCACGAGGAGGGGCCGCGCGAGGGGTTTCAATTCGAGTCGCGGATCTTCCCGCTCGCCGACCGTGTCGCGCTGGTCGACGCGTTGAGCGAGTCCGGGTTGCGCCAGATCCAGGTCGCGTCCTTCGTCAATCCGAAGGCCGTACCGCAGATGGCCGACGCGGGCGATCTCTTTCAGGCGATCCGGAAGCGGCCGGGGGTCCGCCACACGGCGCTCTGGCTCAACGAACGCGGCTTCCGAAGAGCGCAGGCCACGCCCGGCGTCGACCTGAAGGCGAGCCTGCTGCTGCACACGTCGGACACATTCAGCCACCGCAACAACGGTTGCGGCGCGGGGGAGATGCGGAAGGAGCAGGAGCGGTGGATCGGAATGTACGTGGAGGCAGGCCTTCCCGTCGAAGCCGCCTACGTTATGACGGCTTTCGGCTGCAATTTTCAGGGCGACATTCCTCTGTCAGAGGTGCAGGCCGTCATTCGATGGCTTGTCGATCGTTTCGAAGGCACCAAGCAGCCGCTTCCCGTTATCATGCTTGCCGATACCGTCGGCTGGGCCGTGCCGACGGAGATCGAACGCAGGGTCGGCGCGGTACGGGACATCGCTCCGACCGCGCGGATCGGACTACACCTGCATGATACGCGCGGCGCGGGTATGGCGAATTTCTATGCTGCCCTGCGGATGGGGGTGGACGTGTTCGAGGGGTCGGTCGCCGGACTGGGCGGCTGCCCGTTCGCCGGTCACGGTCAGGCGGCGGGCAACATCTGCACCGAAGACATTGTGTTCATGGCGCACGAGATGGGCATCGAAACCGGCATCGACCTGGAGAGACTGATCGAGGCTGCCCGTCAGGCCGAGCGCCTGATCGGACGTACTTTGCCTGGGCGGGTTCTCAGGAGCGGTTCTCTCGCCGGCTATCGCACGTAATTGGCCGTGCCGGTTGGCCTGACCGGAGCGACGCGACCGTCGGAACCGGCAATATAGGCGTGAATGAAAGGAAAATGGCACCAATGTCCACCTATAAGGAAATCATCTACGAGGTTCGCCCCGCCGCCGTGGCGCGCATCACGATTAACCGGCCGGATCGCTACAACGCCTTCAACGCGCGCGCGGTGGAGGAAATGATCGATGCGTTTCACCGCGCTGGCTGGGACCGCGATATCGGCGTGATCGTACTAACCGGGGCCGGCGACAAGGCGTTTTGCACCGGCGGCGACCAGACCGCTCACGACGGCCAATATGACGGGCGCGGCACGATAGGTCTGCCGATCGAGGAGCTTCAGAGCGTTATTCGGGACGTTCCCAAGCCCGTCATCGCGCGGGTTGCAGGATACGCCATCGGTGGCGGCAACGTGTTGGCGACGTTGTGCGACCTGACCATCGCCTCGGACAAAGCGCAGTTCGGACAGGTGGGACCGAAGGTCGGATCGGTTGATCCGGGCTTCGGTACGGCCTATCTGGCCCGTGTCGTCGGCGAGAAGAAGGCGCGCGAGTTCTGGTACATGTGCCGGCGCTACAGCGCCGCAGAGGCCCTTCAAATGGGGCTCGTGAACGCTGTCGTTCCACATGACGAGATCGACGCGGAAGTCGATCGCTGGTGCGCGGAGCTGCTGCAACGCAGCCCGACCGCACTGGCACTTGCCAAGCGGTCTTTCAATGCCGACACGGAGAGTATTCGCGGGATCGCGAGCATGGGGATGCAAACACTCAGTCTCTTCTACGATACGCCTGAATCGAAGGAAGGTGGCGATGCCTTCCGAGAAAAACGCACGCCTGAATTCCGGAGGTTTATCTCGAAGTAGACCGCCGAGTAGGTTGCCTGCCGAAACCATACCGCGGAGCTGTCAGACTAACGCGAACCGGTGTCAGTAGGCTCAGGGATGCCCTGTCAGAAGAAAGTGGCTTGAGGCGGCAAGGGCTGTCTCGTACCGTTTCGGGATGACCAAACCGAACTCGTTCCGCTATTTCAAGACCAGCCCGGAAGTTATCCGCCTGGCGGTGATGCTCTACGTCCGGTTCCCATTGTCGCTCCGGAATGTCGAGGACGTGCTGCACGAACGCGGGATCGACGTCTGCCACGAGACGGTGCGGTTCTGGTGGAACCGCTTCGGTCCGATGTTCGCATCCGAGATCCGGCGCAAGCGCATCGACCGGATGCGCGCCGTCTCGACCTGGCGCTGGCACCTCGACGAGATGTTCGTCAAGATCAATGGCGAGCGGCATTATCTCTGGCGCGCCGTCGATCACGAGGGCGAAGTGCTCGAGGCGATCGTCACGAAGCGCCGCGACAGGACGGCGGCGCTGAAATTCCTCAGGAAAGCGATGAAGCGCTACGGCCGGCCGCGGGAGATCGTCACCGACAGGCTGCCGTCCTACCGCGCAGCACTGAAGGAACTGGGGGCCGAAGACCTTCAGTCATCAGGCTGCTGGCTCAACAACCGCGTCGAGAACTCACACCTGCCGCTGCGACGACGGGAGCGGGCCATGCTCCGCTTCCGGCGCATGCGAAGTCTGCAGACATTCGCCGCCGTTCATTCTTCCGTCTCCAACCACTTCAACCAGGAACGCCACCTTTACAGTCGGGACAATTTCAAACTCAATCGCACCGCCGCACTGGAAGAATGGCGGCAACTCTTCACAGCCTGAAATCCCGCGTTCCGCGGAAAACTGAGACCTGTTCGCGTTAGTCTGACAGCTCCCGCGCCGAGACGATCAACGGCCCATACAAGACCAAGGTCATCCATCGGCGCGGGCCCTGGCGCTCCTTCGAGGCGGGCGAGTTCGCTACGCTGGATTCGGTCGACTGATTCACCAATCGCCGGCTCTTGGCGCCCATCGGTAACATCCCGCGGGCCGAAGCCGAGGAACGCTACTACGCCATGCTGGAAGAACCGGCTATGGCAGCGTGACTCAAAAAAATGGCCGCCCGCAGACCCCGGGGCGGTTCAGTCTGGCTCGACGGATTAAAGGATAACGAGGACATGGTCCTCAGGACCTTCGGAGACGGGGCTGCGAGTGGTGTTGCCGGAGGGGTCGCGGCCAGTCGGTCTGCCGATACATGCGATATACATGAAACGAGAGATCTCGCGGCGCGTGCGCACCTTCCTGGAGTTCATGGTCGCGCACTTCGCAAACGGATTTGAACCGCTTCCCTACGACCCGACAGCGCCCGGAGAAAATTTAGCCGGTCTCGCGCGACCGGAACGCGCATGCATGCGGATGCCGCCTCGGCGGGACGAATCGTGAAGAAGCGAGCCTTGCTGGACAGAAAGCGTCGCGAGCGTTAGCGTCTTGATGTCATTGGTTGAAATATGGATTGACTGATGACACACCGACGTCGTCGCTGGAACGTTGATGTCCCACGTTCCCGCGCCGATCGTTCAAGACACGCAGAGGTCCAGTTTGTCCGCGATTGCAAGTGCATTGCGCGCCATTGTCGGCGACGGGCACCTTCTTCAGGATCCGGAGGCAATTCAAAGCCACGTCATCGACTGGCGACGCCGTTTTGCGGGGGAGGCGCTCTGCGTGGTGCTTCCCAACACCGCGGAAGACGTGTCCCGCGTCGTGAAAACCTGTTCGGAGATGGGCGTCGCAATTGTGCCGCAAGGCGGCAATACGGGTATGTGCGGCGGCGCAATTCCGCAATCCGGGCAACCGTCGGTCGTTGTCGCCATGCGGCGCATGAACCGCATCCGCAATGTCGATCCGATCGACGGCACCTTGGAAGTCGAGGCCGGGTGCACCCTTGTTGCAGCCCAAGCCGCGGCGGAAAAGGTGGATCGCCTTTTGCCGCTTTCCCTCGGCAGCGAGGGTAGTTGCCAGATAGGCGGCAACATCGCCACCAACGCCGGGGGAACGTCTGTGCTGCGGTACGGACCGATGCGCGATCTCGTTCTGGGGATCGAAGCCGTCCTTCCGAACGGTGCGGTCTTTCGGGGCCTGAACCGACTGCGAAAGGACAATACGGGCTACGACCTCAAACATCTGCTGATCGGATCCGAGGGTACGCTGGGCATCGTCACGGCCGCCGTGCTCAGGTTATTTCCGCGGATGCCGGCCACGGCAACGGCTTTCCTCGCGCTTGGATCGCTGGACAAGGCGCTGGACATCCTTGGACGACTGTCTGTGCGGTTCGGCGGACGAGTAGCCAACTTCGAGGTCATGTCGGCCGGCCAGTACGACCTGGTGCTCAAGACGTGCCCCGAAACCCGGCCGCCGCTTCCACCCGGTCACGCCTGGTACGCTCTGCTGGAGGTTGACGACACCGGCGACGCGAACGATCTGCCGCGCCTGCTGCAAGGCGCTCTCGCCGTCGACGTCGAAGCCGGTCGAGTGGAGGACGCGGTCGTTGCCGCATCGGTTTCCCAGGGCAAGGCCTTCTGGTCGATCCGCCACGCTGTAACCGAGGCAAACATGAGGGCCGGGTACTCGGTATCGCACGATACGTCCGTGCCGGTTTCGGCGGTCCCCGCCTTCAACCAGAATGTGGAGGCCGCACTGAAAGCGGCTCTTCCAGACGCATTGGTCAATCATGTTGGCCATCTTGGCGACGGCAACATCCATGTCGTCGTTATCCTGCCGCGGGACCGTTACAGCGGCAGCGGGTCGATCGAACGCGCCTTTCGCATAGCCGGCGAAATCGTCGACAGGGAAACGCTCGCGCTCGGTGGCAGCATCAGCGCCGAGCACGGGATCGGCCAGAGCAATGTGCGTAGGCTCAACAGCGCTAAAGATCCGGTCGCACTCGATCTCATGCGCCAGATCAAGTCCCTTCTGGATCCGCAGGGCATCATGAACCCAGGAAAGCTCTTCTAACCCGAAGTCCCGATATCGGCTGGCGTATTTGACCGTATGCGGGGCTTGTCGCCTCTTCGCGATCTCGCGAACGACCAAATTATCCGATGATCGACGGACGGGTCGAGAAGCGGGGCGACGCTCGCGCGATAGGGCCGCAGGCCACCATCCACCGTCGTATCCGCATTTCGCCGATCCGTCCTTGCCGGCACTGGCAACGGCTACAGGTCCAGCGACGACGTCTTCCGCTGCGACCTCCAACCGGAACTGGAGCCGGCGCAAGGCATCGTGTCATGAAGCGCGAAGCCGTGATTTGTCGCCGGGCGGAAATACTTCCTACGGCGGCGAAGTCATCTGATGATATCGGAAATCTTGCGTGCGCAGGCGGTCAGCTCTTTCAGGTGCTTTGGCTTTCCGGCGTCTATGATGTTGTCCTTAAGGCCCCCTATGCTGAGGGCGGCAGCGATACGGCCATCTCTCGAGAATATGGGTACGCCCGCGGCCGCGAGGCCGATTGCGACATCGTCCTCGGCGACGTCCCAACCGCGCGATCGCACGAGTTCCAGCTTGTCCCGCAATTGTTCGACGCTGGTCTCCGTCATGGGGGTCAGTTTCGGGAAATCATCTTTCTCCAGCCGCCTTTCAATCTCGTCCGGCGGTTGGAAGGCAAAGAGCACGCGTGGCGCCGCACCGGTATTCACCGCCTGTCGGCCGCCGACGTTCCACCAACGAACAAGAATGGCGCGATCGCCCTGCACGCGAGCGATACAGACCGCCTCTCCCCGTTCGTAGATGGACAGGAAGACGGTCGTCTGGGTTTGGTGGGCGAGATCCATCATGAACGGGGTGGCTTCGCCAGACAGCCCGTTGAAGACCGGAACCGCCTCGACGAAATCGAGCATACGCGTGCTCAAGGAATATTCGTGCGAACGCTGATCCTGCACCACGAGATCAAGCCCGATCAGCGTGAGCAGAAGCCTCCTTGTCGTCGCCTTGTCCAGCTTGGTGATCCTGACGACTTCCGTCAGAGACAGATGGGGGCGGTCTACGGAAAAAGCCCGCAGCACGGCGACAGCACGCACTACGGCCCGGACATTCGATGATGAAGGCTGGTCGTCGACTTGACCTGACAAAGCTACCTCTTACCCGACCCGTACAACGACCTTCCCGATGTGCCTGCCTTCGAAGAGGCTTAGAAGCGCCATCGGAGCACTATCAAGGCCCTCGAAAACCGTTTCGTCGTAACGAATGCGGCGCTCCTCGATCCACTTCGCCAGTGCCGCCAGGCCTTCCTGGTACCGAGCCCTGTAGTCCAGGACGCGAAATCCTTCAAGTCGAGCCCTCTTGATCTCGAAGTTTTTCAGGTTTCGCGGGCCCCGGTCCAGTTCGTCGTCTTCATATTGTGCGATCTGGCCGCAAACGACATAGCGGCATCCTACATTCATCCAACGCGTGACGGCGTCGAATGTCCGGCCACCCACATTGTCAAAATAAAGATCAATGCGATCCGGGCAGGCTTCTTTCAGGTTCTCATGAAGGTCGAGGGCCGTCCGGTGGTTGATCGCGGCATCGAACCCCAGTTTCCGGATGATATATTCGGCTTTCTCATTCGAACCGACGATGCCGACGGTGCGACAGCCCTTCAGCCGGGCGATCTGTCCCGCGACTGAACCGACCGCACCGGCTGCACCAGAAACAACGACCGTTTCGCCCGCGACGGGCCTGCCAACATCGAGCATCCCGAAATAGGCGGTCATCCCGGTCATTCCCAGGACGCCGAGAGCCGTCGAGACAGGCAGCGTGCTTTCCGGCACGCGCCGCGCCTCGCCAGCCCCGACGGCGGCATATTGCTGCCATCCGAAATAGCCCTCGACGACATCACCCTCGCGAAACCGGGAACTGCGCGACCGGATCACTTTTCCTACGGCACCGGCGAAGACAGGCTCGTCCAGTCGCTGGGGCGCGATGTGGTCATATACGCCGACCATGTGGCCGCGCATGAAGGGGTCGACCGACACATATTCGATCCCCACCAAGATTTCGTCTTCGCCAGGTACGGGCACATCTACCGATCTCGAGCCGAAGCACGAGCCGTCCAGTCTCCCGGTTGGTCGCGCCCGTAGACAGATCTGCTGGTTTCGGCCCCCGATGGCCATCGCGTGCCTCCTTCAGGCGGACGCGCGCAATGCACGTGTCCGTTCTGCGTCGACAGATCGCCCATCCGGGGTCAGCGCAACCTTGTATATCGACTGTGCGGCCGTCTCGGAGACGATCCCGTCGCGAACATCGCGCAACACGCTTTGCGGATCACGGTGCGATGGACTGCCGACACCGCCTCCGGCCGGAGACGAGAGTACGATGCGGACCGGTGGAAGCCCGACAAGGCTGTACTGCGGGGGCGTGAATTCCTTACCGGTCCCGTCGAACGTGGTGCATTGTCCGGCAGCCCCAGCAAGCCCTCCGGCTGCGCCGAATCCGGAAGGATCGAAAAGCCCTTCGCCTCGGAAGGAATAGTTGGCATCCGTCAGCACGTCGGCTTCGTATTCGATGCCCGTGCCGCCGCGCCACTGTCCCGGTCCTGCGGCGTCGCGGCGAAACTCATGACGGTGGACATGGATCGGATAGAGCTGTTCCCAAAGCTCGACATTGGGCAGCGTCAGCCCGCCTAGTGTCGACAGATGTGCGATCTGGTTGAGCCCATCGCGGTTCATTACGGCGCCACCGCCGGACAGGCCGTTCCAGTGATAGAGGACGTAGGTCGTCGCACCGGCGTCGTCGACGCCGGCGGAAAGCGGTATGATCGCCTTGCCCCAGCCCGCTACCGTCTTGGAGGGAACTGCTTGGCTCAAGGCCTTCCAGCACGCCTGGATAATGTCGTGGGCTGGAAAGGCGGTCGCAAAAGTCGTTGCCGCGGGCGGCTTCGGGTTCAGCGTGCATCCGTACGGAATGATCAGCTTCACGCTGCGAAACGTTCCCTCGTTCCTCGGCAGGTCGGGATCGAAGAACGAAGACAGGCCCGTATAGGTCGCTGCATGCGTATTGGCGAAGGAACTGTTCTTGAAGCCTTTGATCTGGGGTGACGTCCCCGTGAAGTCCACGGTCAGTTGATCGCCCGAGACGGTCAGGGTGACCCTGTAGCGGATTTCAGTCCGGGTGAAGCAATCATTGTTGCTGATTTCCTCGCCGACATAGACCCCATCGGGCAACGACTCGACTTCGGCGCGGAAGCGACGGTCCGCATGGTCGAGGATGCCGTCGAGATACGCCATTCCCTGCTCATGACCGAGATCGTCGAAGATTGCGGCAACGCGCTCGCAGCCGATCTGTGTAGACCCGAGCATGGCACGCAGGTCGCCGTCGAGGAGGTGGGGCGTGCGCGTGTTGGCGAGAAGCATGTCCCAGAGGTCCTTGCGTATTTCGCCTCTCTCCACCACACGGATTGGCGGCAGCCGGATGCCTTCGTGGAAAATCTCCGTTGCCAACGGATTGTAGGTTCCCGCCGCGCCGCCGCCGATGTCGGACTGGTGCGCGCGATTGCACGTGAAGCCTACGACCGTGCCCCGCGAAAAGACCGGCCTCGCGATCACCCAGTCCGGCAGGTGGTTCCCCCCCGCGAGGTAAGGATCATTGAGTAGAAACGCGTCACCCTCGTGGATGTCGTCCCCAAAGGCCTTCAACAACCCACGCACGGCAAAGCCACCGCTGCCGGTATGTACCGGACAGCCGTCGGCCTGTGAAACGAGATATCCCGTCGGTCCGGTTATGAAACAGGAAAAATCATGGCTCTGGAAAATGGGGCTGCGCGCTGTCCGCAACATTACCCAGCCCATTTGCCGCGATATGTGATCGAGCCTGTTTTGAACCAGAGCCAGCGTGATCGGATCGTAGGTCATGTACCGGGGCCCCTAGTTAAGCTCGATAACAAAGTTGTCGGCAGCGTCGACAAAAAGGCGATCGCGCCCCGAAACCAATACGGTCGTGGTCGGTTCGCGAACGATCAGCGGACCTGACAAGCGGACGCCAGGAGTGAGATCCCGGCCGTCATAGACGGGGGTGGGCTGCCACATCTCCTCGTCGTTGATATAGACGTCGCGCACCTCCAGCGGTTTCGGCTTCCCCGTTGCCGCTGTTCGCGCCGCCGGCATCAGCGGCGGGATCGTGCCGATACCGGCGACCCGCAGGGCGGTGATCTCAATGGCGCCTTCGGGCTGGGTGTGGCCGAACTGCCGGCGATACTCGCCCTCGAAGGACGCCCTGACTTGCGCGGTATCGAACGCCTCCGGATCGAAGGCGATCCGCACGGAGGACAGTTGGCCCTGGTAGCGCAAATCGGCCTCGCTTTTCAGCACCACTGCCGATTCCTCGAACCCCTGCCGGGCCAGCGCCGCGATCGCCTTGTGTCCGAGCTCGGTGAATATCTTCGCGATCAGCGGGCCCGCGTCTTCCAGCCGGACCGGATAGAGGACCTGGAAGAAATCCTGCCTGAGATTGGAATGGAGCATTCCCAGCGCGCAGAAAGCGCCCGCCAGGCGGGGAATGCAGACCGACTTGCAGCCGATCATCCGACCGACCGACGCACCGTGGAGCGGCCCTGCGCCACCCGCGGCCACTAGCGTGAAATTCTTCGGGTCGTAGCCCCGCTCGGTGCTGATACGTTCCACGGCATGGAGCAGGTGCTGCTCCAGCAGGCGCACGATCCCGGCCGCCGCCGACGTCTTGTCGAGACCGAGCGGCTTCGCGATCTTGGACTCGACCACTTGATGTGCCTTCTGCGCGTCGAGGACGATCGAGCCTTCCCCGCCAATGGGACCGGCCGCCAGCCGGCCAAGGACAAGCTGAGCATCGGTCGCCGTCGGCTCCGTTCCGCCCAGTCCGTAGCAGGCCGGGCCCGGATTGGCGCCCGCCCCCTGCGGCCCGACAACCAGCATGCCCGCCGCATCCACGCTGGCGATCGTGCCGCCGCCGGCCCCCACCGTATGCACTTCGATGGACGGGATGCTGACGTGATACTCGTCGATGATCAGTTCGTCTCCGACGGCCACGTGCCCGCCGACCAGCATCATGACATCGCAGGATGTACCGCCGATCTCCATGGAGATGAGGTTGTCGCCACTGGTTTCCGAGATCAGGTTCAGCGCGCCGACGCCGGCGGCCGGCCCGGATAGAACCAGATTAACGGGGCGATCCGTCACCTGATCGACCGAAACCATGCCGCCGTTGCTCTGCACGAGCAGGAGCGGGCGCCTCAGCCCCCTGTTCTGCAGCGCCTCGTTGAGGGTCTCCAGGTAGGTGACGACGCGGGGCGCGATATAGGCGTTCAGAACGGTGGTCGACGTCCGCTCGTACTCACCCAGGATCGGCGCGATGTCGGTCGAAACGGACAGCCAGTCGAACCCGCCCTTCTCGGCGACGACCTCGGCCGCCGCCTTCTCGTGGACGGGATTGACGTAAGCATTGAGGAGGGCGACCGCGAGCGACTCCACTCCGTCGCCGGCCAGTTCGTCGAGCGCCCTGGCCAACGCTTCCCGATCGAGAGGAATCCGCTCGCCGCCCTTGCTGTCTATACGACCGGCAACCGGCCGCCGCAGATAGCGCGGCACGAGCACTTCCGGATAGGGCGCGCGATGGTCCCACTGATGGAAACGGATGCCGCGCCTAATCTCCAGGCTGTCGCGGAAGCCCTCCGTGGTGATGAGCCCAACCTTGGCGCCTTTGTGCTCGAGTACCGTATTGGTGGCGACGGTCGAGCCATGGATGAAAAGGTCGCAGCCGGCCAGAATTTCCGACTGGCCGAACCGAAAGTAGCGCTCCGCAGAGGCCAGCGTCGCCAATACGCCTTCCGCCGGATTGGATGGAACCGATGGTTCCTTGAACACGAACATGTCGCCGGCCGCATCGACGAGGATCATGTCCGTAAAGGTTCCGCCGATATCGACGCCGATTCTCCACGGCTTCGCCGGCGCCTTGCGCGCAACGGGATTTTGCTGATTGTCCATTGTAACTACCTTCTCGCGGCTTGCGCCGTTTCATATGCCCAGGAATGCCTGTTTGACCCCCGGGTTCTCGACAAGTGAGGATGCCGAGTCCTCCAGCACGACACGCCCGGTCTCCAGGACATAGCCTCGATCCGCCAGCCTGAGCGCCAGCTCCACTCTTTGTTCGACCAGCAGGATGCCCAGGCCCCGCTTGTGGAGGTCGACGATGATGTCGGCGAGAGTGTCGACCACGACCGGCGCCAGCCCGAGGGACGGTTCGTCGAGCATCAGGAGTTTCGGTGCGGACATCAAACCGCGCGCGATCGCGACCATCTGCTGTTCGCCACCGCTCAACGTTCCGGCGCGTTGTTGCTGGCGCTCCTTCACGCGCGGGAACAGTTCGAAGCACCGTTCGCGGCGCTCCGCATAGGGCGGCGCATCGGCAGGGGCGCGGACGGCTCCCAGCTCGAGGTGCTCCATGACCGTCATTTCGGGAAAGAGCAGACGTCCTTCCGGAACGTGGGCGATCCCCATCGAGAGAAGCTCGTGCGGCTTCCGCCCGTCGATACGCCCGCCCTGGAACGTGATTGTTCCCCGAGCGGGCTTCAGGAGGCCGGAGATGGCGCGCAGACACGTCGTCTTTCCGGCGCCGTTGGCACCGATAACGGTGACCATCTCTCCTTTGCCGACACGAAGCGAAACGTCCGAAAGCACCTCTCGCACACCGTAGCGGACGGTAATTCCCGATACCTCAAGCATTGGCCGTTTCGCGCCCCAGATAGACTCTTATGACAGTGGGATCATTGGCCACCTCGTGCGGTTGGCCTTGAGCGATCACCACGCCGTGGTCGAGGACCGCGATCCGATCGCAAACGCCCATGACGACCTTCATGTGATGCTCCACCAGCAGGACGCTGACGCCTGTTTGGCGGATCTTGCCGATGAGTTCGATCAGTCGCCTGCTTTCGTCCGGGCTCATGCCGGCGGCCGGCTCGTCGAGGAGCAGCAGCTTCGGCTCCGCCGCCAGGGCGATCGCAAGTTCAAGGCGGCGCTGGTCGCCGTAGGAAAGGAACTGCGCCTCCCTGTCCGACAGCCCGGACATTCCAAGAAAGTCGAGGATGTCCCTGGCCTTGGATCGCGCGCTTTCTTCCTCTCGCCGGTATGCGGCCGTGCCCAGCAGGGCCCCGACCACCGACCCGACCATGCGCCTGTGCATCCCGACCCTGATATTGTCCATGACGGTCAGCGTCGGAAACAGGCTCGTGATCTGAAAGGTGCGCGCAACGCCGAGCTGCGCCATGCGATGCGGCTGCAGACCAGTGCAATCCCGACCGCCGAGCAGTACCTGCCCGGACGTGGGCTTGAGAAGCCCCGCGATCATATTGAACACTGTCGTCTTGCCGGCCCCGTTGGGTCCGATCAGCCCGACGACCTCGCCATCCGCAACCTTGAAGGCAACGTCCCTGGCGGCGAACAGGCCGCCGAATGCGCGCGTGAGGCCGGCAACTTCCAGAAGCTCGCTCATAGCATCACCGTCGCTTTTCTGTCGCGGCGCGCTGCCCGAACAGGCGGGGCCACAGCGAGACCACGCCACCCGGCAGGGCTATGACGCAAAGCGCGAGCAGCACGGCGAACACCAGCATCCGCATCGAGCCGCTGGCACGCAGTACCTCAAGAAGCGCGACATAGACGAAGGCGCCGACCAGGGGGCCGACGACCGTCCCCTTGCCGCCGACGATGACCATGACGATCATCGGCGCCATGTAGGCGAGGGTCATCAGGTCGGGCGTTATGACGCCCATGTAGTGGGCATAAAGACTACCGGCGATGCCGACCATCATGGTGGCCAGGACAAATGCCAGCAGCTTGTACGCGAAGACGTTGATGCCGGCGGCGGCGGCGAGAACGTCATTCTCGCGAATGGCCAGGATGGCCCGTCCGGTCTTGCTCAACAGCAACGCGTTGCAGAAATAGAGGAAGAGGGCGACGACCACCAGAACCAGGTAGTAGTAGGTCTCGGCTTTCGAGAAATCGAGCCATGGTGCCCAGGCAATCTCGGGACGCGGTATGCGCGTGATGCCCAGTGGGCCGTTGGTGAAGTCCATCCAGTTGATGCACACGCTGTGGATGATGGCGCCGAAGCCGAGCGTCAGGATCGCGAACTGAGGGCCCTTCACCCTGAGTGCGACGTAGCCGACCACCAATCCGAACAGGCCGGAGACAATCGGCGCGAGCACCAGCCCACCCCAGAACGAATAGCCGAGAAAGACGACGGACATGGCCGAGGCGTAGGCGCCGATCCCGAAGAACGCGGCATGTCCGAACGACAGTTCGCCGAGATAGCCGACGATGAGATTGAGGCTGATGGCCATCAGCGAGAACAGCAGCCAGAGGATGAGAAGGTGCTGGATGTAGTTGCCAAGGCCAAGCAACGGCAGCAGGCCAAGGGCTGCTATTCCTGCCCAAGCGACGGTGGAGGAAGTCGTGCCCGTCATCGCTCGCCCGCCTTCGCGCCGAAGAGGCCATTGGGGCGCCACAGAAGGACGACGACAATGATCGCGTAGCCGATGGCGTCCTTGAACGCGATCGCGAAGTAATTCGCGCCGAGCGCCTCGACCACCCCCAGCACAAGCCCGCCGACAACGGCGCCGGGCATGCTTCCCAGCCCGCCGAGCACCACGACGATGAAGCCCTTGATGACGGCCCATTCGCCGATGGTCGGGAATATCGCTGCAGTGGGCCCGAGCAGCGCTCCGGACGCGGCCGCCAAGCCGCAGGCGATCGCAAACGTCGATGCATATATCCGGTCGATGTTCACCCCGCTAAGTGCGGCGCCATCGCGATTCTGGGCGGTAGCCTGCATCATCTTGCCCAGGGTGGTGAACCGTATGAACAGATAGATCAGCCCGACCAGGGCGATGGCGGCGGCCACGACGATTATGCGCTGGACGGTGAGAAAGACCTCGCCCAGCTCCACGATCATGTCGGAGTAAGGCGTCGGGACGAACTTCGGATCGGCGCCGAATACGACCTCCCCGCCATTGGCAAGGATGAGGCCGAGCGCCAGGCTCACCATAAGCACGCTGAACTCATGCTCGCCGCGCAGTGGCCTGAACAGGAGTTGGTTCGCCAGTATCCCGATGCAGGCCACGATGACCGTGGAAAGCAGCACCGCAACCAGGTAGGGCACATTGAGCAGCGCCATCACGTAGAAGGTGATGAAGGCCCCGAGCATGTAGAATTCGCCATGGGCGAAATTCACGATGCGCAGCACGCCGAACACAAGGGAAAGCCCTACGGCGATCAGCACATAGCCCGCACCGTTGACGATGCCGTTGGAGACCTGCTGAAGAAATATATCGATCACGGACATGGCGTCCCCCACACGTAGAGAAAAGTGGGACGGGATGCTTCCCGTCCCAGTCGAGCTCAGTTGGCGCGGGAGTGAGTCGTAATCAGTCCGTCGTTGACCTGGACAATGTAGCTGTTGATGTAGGCTTGGCCGTGGTCGTCGAACGTCACGGGACCGATAACTGTGTCCCATTTGTTGTCACGGATCGTCTGAGCGATCTTGTCGTAGTCCGTCGATGTGCCGGCTTTGTCCATCGCCTTTATGACGACTTCCATCCCGGCCGCGGTCAGTGCCGCGACGAACGAGGTCTCGTTCTTGAAGCGCTTGGCGTATTCGTCACGCCAACGGACAGCGAGCGCGTCATTCGGGTCCTCGACGTAGGGCGAGACGCTGAACACGCCTTCGATCGCCGATCCGGAAAGCTCCACCAGCTTCGGACTGATATTGCCGCCAGAGGCAATGATGGTGCCGCGGTATCCCAGCTGCTTGAGCTGTTTGTAGATCGTCGCGCCCTGTGAGATCGCATTTGCGGCGACATAGACGCCATCGGGGCCGATGCCCCGGATCTTGCTCACCTGGACGGTGAAATCTGTGTCGGTCTTCTGAAAGAACTCGACGCTTTTCACTTCGATTCCGCAATCGGTGAAGTATTTCTCAAAATTCTCAGCGTCGTTTCTGCCGTAGTCGTCGTTTATCGCGAGGATGGCGACCGATTTCAGATCCATGTTCTCGCAGATGAACTTCGAGAAATTCGCTCCCCGCATCAGCGTCGTCTCGTTCATCCGGAAGAGCCACTTGTGACCCTCCTTGGTCACGTTGGGGTGCTGGGGCGCGATTGCGACATGAAGGATCTTGTCCCGGGTGACCTCCTTCATCGCGAGCGCGACGGGAGAGAACATATTGCCGACGATGGCATCGACCCCATCCTGATCCATCGCCCGGCGTGCGGCGCTTGACCCTTCTTCGGGCGAAGACTTGTCGTCGTATTCGACGATCTCGACCTTGCGCCCACCGAGAATGCCGCCGTCTTCGTTGATCATATCGACGACGGTTCTGGCGCCCTCCGTGCCCAACTGCCCTTCAAATGTTCCCGCACCGCTAAGCGGAAGTATGAGTCCAATTTTTACGGAATTACTACCCTGCGCACTCGTTCCATTTGGAATGATTCCCATAGCAGCAATCACAATTGACGCGGAGAGCGCATTTCTTATCTTATTCATACTATTTCCTCCCGTTTAATACGCAGCGTGCCATTTGGTCATTAGATTTGACTGCAGATTCGAGCCTATCCATGCGCGAATATTGTGTCAACAGATAATCTTAGGTTCAATAGATGAACCTTTTGAATCCGAGAAATGCGAGGGAGGCAGCCGGGATTTCGCTAGAGACAACGCCGGAGACCCCGCCACCGGCAGGGCGGCCGGCGTCGACCGCGGTCTTTACCCGGGACAGCAGCGCTGGTCGCGAGTGCTGGCCGGTATTGGCGCCAATCAGACGATCTGGGTCCAGCGGGTATCTCCGACGCGCGCCGTCCAGCGGCCATGCGCCGAGCATGGCTTCACCGGCGGCGTCACGGCCGGGAAGGGTTGCGTTCGTGGCTGGTCTATTTCGAGAAAGCGAAGAGGCCTAAATCCGGACGGCAGAAAACGCATCCGGTGCGCCTGGCCTGGTCCGAGTGCGCGCGGGCCAGGCATGTCGACGGGATCTCAGATCTTCTGAAACCCGTTCAACGAACGCCAACGATAGCCTGCACTTCGCGCAGACCACGACGCCCGATCGCCGCCGGGAGATCTATCGGCCGGGATACCGTTCGGAGCGCGGATTGCTCCGGCCTGACCGGCCTTCCTGGAGATCAAGACGCGGCCCCGGTCAGAAACGCGTCATACATCGCCAGCGTTTGCGCCGCCGCGGCAGGCTCGGGATCGGGCCACCAGACGGTCGTCGGCGTCTCTTCAACGGTCACGAAGGCCTTCGGGCCGAGTGCCTTCGCTTCCGGCAGTCCGTCCTTCAGCATGTCGTCCGGGCCGGCGCAGACGAGGGCCGGGCGCTCGAGCAGCGGGATACGGGCACGCGTGTCGTAGGAGAAGGCCGACCGGTAGGCGCCGTCGTAGGTCTCGCCGCTTTCCAGTATGCCGATCGCGTATTTGTGCAGCTCGTTGGCGGTCGGTACGCCGAGTGTCCGCGCCGCGCCGCGATCGACGCGGTACCATGGCCAGTACATGAACAGGTCGCGGCGCCAGTTCCAGACCAGCGGCAAATGCAGGCCCCACTTGTCCGGCCGGATCTCGGGGAAGTAGTTCGCGAGCAGGTCGTCCTGGAAATCCTGCGAGATGAACACGGGGCCTTCCAGCACCAGGCGGCGCACCCGGTCTGGCGCGATCACGGCGAGCTCGAGCGCGACGAGCGAGCCGGTATGCGACCCCCAGACGTCGACCTGGGAGAGGTCCATCGCATCGAGCAGGGCTATCATGTCCTCGGCGAGCGTCTCGATGGAGACGGGCCCTGCCGGCTTGTCGGAGAGCCCGTTGCCGAAATAGTCGACCGCGAAGACCTGGCGGCCGGTCGCCAGTCCGGTGACGACCGGAGCGAACTGTGCCGAGGACCCGCCCCCCGTCGGGATGACGAGGAGCGGCGTGCCCGCGGCGCCGGCGCGGCGCAGGTGCTGCCGGCCGCGACGGGTTTCCACGTATTCGTGCCAGATCGTGCCGTCCGGGCCAGGCGACGTCCTCGGCGGTACGGTGCCGGCCGTCGGCAGGTCCAGCCCGGCGAGGGCCGCGGGAAGATCGGCGGTGTGGGATACCGTCGTGACGCCGGTACCGATCGCCCCGCGCAAGGCGTTCGCGCAGGCCCACCACATGTCCGCGAAGCGGTGCGGGGCGACAGCCGCCGCGACGAACGTCTCCGACAGTTCGGTATCGCTCGGCAGAGGCTCGCCCTCGGTCGCGGGAAGGCCCGGATTGGAGGGGTCGAGAAGGTGTCGGTCGCGGAGAAATGCCCACAGGGCCTGCAGGTGCGTCCCGTCCTGTCGTGGCGCCAGATCGCCGGGTTCGATCCCCGCCTTCGCCCAGGCCGTCGCCGTATCCGCGCCCACAAACAGTGTTGTCACCGGCCGACGATCGGCAAGTACCGTCCTCAAGGGAGACACGACGGCGCAGGCGAGTTCGGAGCCCACGAGCACGAGCGGTTCATCGCCGAGCCACGCCAGCGCGTCCGCGAGCGTTCGCGCGGCGTCGTCGACGGTCTCGCCCGCAGCGGTCGACGATCCGCCGATGCCCGGGAGCTCGACGACGGTGACGCGCCAGTCGGGGCAGAGCGCGGAAAGGCGTCGCGCCAGACCGGATGCGGCGGTGGTCAGTCCTGCAAGCGCAACGAGGTTTGGTCCTTCACCCGCGAGCCAGATCCGGACCTGGCCGCGCGGCGTCGAGACATAGTGGGGAACGGGATCGGACATCGCTTCGAGCCTTATGCGCCGAGATAGGCGGCCTTGACGCGCGGATCCTCGAGCAGCGCGTCGGCCCGGTCCTCGAGGACGACGCGGCCGGTTTCCAGGACGTAGCCGCGCTGGGCGAGGCGAAGGGCGAGATCGACCCGCTGCTCGACGAGCAGGATGCTGATCCCGGTTTCGTGTAGGTTGCGGATGGCGTCGGCGAGCTGGTCGACCATGACGGGCGCGAGACCGAGCGAGGGCTCGTCCAGCATCAGGCAACGCGGGTTGGCCATCAGGCCGCGGGCGATCGCCAGCATCTGCTGCTGTCCACCGGACAGCGTGCCGGCCTTCTGGTCCCGCCGCTCCAGGAGGATCGGGAACATCTCGTGGATCCAGTCGACGCGCTCCGAATAGCTGCGGCCACCCTCGCGTGCCCGTATCGCGCCGAGCTCGATGTGCTCCGTGACGCTCATCTCGGGAAACAGGAGCCGGCCTTCGGGCACCTGGACGACGCCGTGGGCGATGATCTCGTGAGGCTGCATCGTGTCGATGCGCTCGCCGTCGAAGACGATCGATCCGGAGACGGGCCGCAGCAATCCCGAGATGGATTTCAACGTGGTCGTCTTGCCCGCGCCGTTGGAGCCGACAAGCGTGACCACCTCTCCTTCGCCGACCGACAGCGACAGGCCATGGATCACTTCGCGGCGCCCGTAACGCACCACAATGTCCTTGATCTCAAGCACTGACCGCCTCCCGACCGAGATAGACCCGGATGACGTCCGGATTGTTGACGACCTCCGAAGGAGCGCCCTCGGCGATCTTGATTCCGTGGTCGATGACGACAACGCGATCGCAGACGCCCATGACGACCCGCATGTGATGCTCGACGAGCAGAATGCTGACGCCCCGGTCGCGGATTTTCTTGATCATGCCGACCAGGCGCTGGCCCTCCTCAGGGTTCATGCCGGCGGCCGGTTCGTCGAGTAGCAGCAGGCGCGGTTCGGCGGCAAGCGCGATGGCGATCTCGAGTCGCCGTTGTTCGCCATAGGAAAGAGCGTCGGCCATGACATGCGCGCGCTTGTCGAGTTCAACGAACCGCAACGCCTCCATCGCCGAGTCGCTCACCGCCGCTTCCTCCGAGCGGTAGGCGGCGCTGCGCATAATCGAGCCGATCCAGCCTGTCGACTTGGTGCGATAGGTCGCTGCCCTGACATTGTCGAAGGCCGACAGCGCCGGGAACAGGCTGGTGATCTGGAAGGTCCGCGTCATGCCGAGGCGCGCCATGTGGTCGGCCCGCATGCCGGTGCAGTCTGTTCCTTCGAAATGCACCGTTCCCGACGTCGGCGGCATAGAGCCGGCGATGACGTTGAAGAACGTCGTCTTGCCGGCGCCGTTCGGACCGATGACGCCGAGGATTTCGCCGCGGTCGACAGTCAGACTGACGTCGCTGACGGCGGTCAGGCCGCCGAACGACTTGGTTAACCCGACTACCTCGAGGATCGGTCTGTCACTCATGACGCGCCTCCTTCCTCGGCGGGCCGGGGCGCGGCTTCGCTTTCGCCGAACCAGCGTTTCCAGAGGCTGACGATGCCGCCCGGCAGGAAGATGACCGAAAGGGTCAGAAGGGCGGCGAAGATGACGAGCCGCATGGGGCCGACGGCGCGCAGCGCCTCCAGCAGGCCCACGTAGATCAGCGCGCCGATAATCGGTCCGGCGATGGTACCGCGGCCGCCGACGATGACCATGATAATAAGAGCCGCCATGTACTGGAGGCTCATCACGTCGGGCGTGACCACGGTAAGATAGTGGGCATAGAGCGCGCCGCCGACGCCGGCGACCGCCGTCGCGACGACGAAGCCGAGGAGCTTCATGCGGAACACGTCGATGCCGAGCGAGGAGGCGAGCGGCGCGTTTTCGCGGGTGGCGATGAACGCTCGTCCGGTGCGGCTCGACATCAGCGCGTAGCAGGCGTAGGCGAAGGCCACCACGAAGAACAGCGTGACGTAGTAGTAGCCGCGCGCGCCGGTTAGGGCCAGGAAGTCGCCACTGACGCTAAGCGGCTGGATGTTGGAGATGCCCATCGGCCCGCGGGTCAGGTCCACCCAGTAGTTGGTGATCGTGTAGATGATCGAACCGAAGCCGAGTGTCAGGATCGCGAACTGCGGCCCGACGATCCTCAATGCCACGTAGCCGATCGCGAAGCCGAACGCCCCCGCGATGACCGCGGCGAGGATCAGCTCGACGACTCCGGGCAGTCCGGTGTGCATGCCCAGGATCGCGGCGACGTAGGCGCCGATGCCGAAGAAGGCCGCGTGGCCGAAGCTCAGCTCGCCGATGTAGCCGATGATGACGTTGAGGCTCAGCGCCAGCAGCGAGAACAGCATCCACAGGACCAACAGGTGATGGAAGTAGGTGTTTGTCGTCAGAAGCGGCAGGACGATAGCGACCGCCACCGCGACAAGAGGAAAGTAGCGTCCCACGATCAGGCCCTCCGCGCGGTGCCGAACAGGCCCTGGGGGCGCCACAGCAGGACGCCGATGATGATCGCGTAGCCGATCGCCTGCGCGAAGCCGAGGGAGATATAGCCGCCGGCGAGCGACTCGACGACGCCGAGCAGCAGGCCGCCGATCAGCGCACCCGGGATTGACCCGAGGCCGCCGAGAATGACGACGATGAAGCCCTTCAGCACCGCCCAGCTGCCGACCGTCGGGAAGATCATCGCGGTCGGACCGACCAGCGCGCCCGCCAGGGCGGCGAGCCCGCACGCCAGAACGAACGTCACGGTGTAGACGAAGCGTATGTTGACGCCGGTGAGGGCCGCACCCTCCGGGTTCTGCGCGGTGGCGCGCATCATCTTACCGACGCGGGTGTGCTTTATGAAAAGGTAGAGCAGCACGAGGACGACGGCGCCCACGCCGAAGATCAGGACGCGCTGCTGGGTGACGACCAGCTGGCCGACCTCGACGACGTTGTCGGCAAAGGGGCTGTTCACATATTTCGGGTCGGCACCGAAAAGCAGCTCGCCGCCGTTGGTCAGCAGCAGGGCGAGGCCAAGGCTCGACAGTAGGACCGTGAACTCGTGCTCGCGTCTCAGGGGCCAGAAGAACAGGCGGTTGGCCAGGATGCCCAGGACGGCGACGCCGAGCGTTGCGACGACGGCGGCCGAGATGTAATCGAGGCCCAGGAGCTTCGCGGCGAAGTAGGTGAAGAACGCACCGAGCATGTAGAATTCGCCGTGCGCGAAATTGATGATGTGCAGCACACCGAAGACCAGGGTGAGGCCGGTCGCGATCAGCACGTAGGTCATGCCGTTCACGAGGCCGTTGGTGAGTTGCTGCGCCAGTACGACGGTGTCCATTTTCTTCTTCCACGCTCCGGCGGGGAGGCCCGCGACCGCAGCCGCGGGCCTGTCTGAACGAAGGCGGGATCAGCCCTTGACGGACGTGATCTTCCCGTCCTTGACTTGGATCAGGTAGATGTTCTGCATCGCCTGACCGATGTCGTCGAAGGTGATCGTACCAAGGAGCGTATCCCACGAGTGACCGCGCAGGGCAGCCGCGATCTTTTCATAGTCGCGGGCGCTGCCGGCTTCGTCGATCGCACCGGCGAGCAGTTCGACCGCCTGGGCGCCGAGCGAGCCGATGAAGGACGGCTCGTTGTCGAACATCTCGTTGTACTGCTCGACCCAGGCCTTGAGCTTCGGATTGTCGCTGTCGGGCGCGAACAGGGAGACGGAGTAGACGCCTTCAAGCGCCGGGCCGGAGAGTTCCACCAGCTTCGGGTTCATGTTGCCCGCAGATGCGATGGTGGTGCCCTTGTAGCCGGTCTGCCTGATCTGGCGGTAGATCGTCGCGCCCTGCGCGGTGTTGATCGCCGACACGTAGATTGCGTCGGGGTTCAGCGCCTTCAGTTTGGTCAGGGCCGTGGTGAAGTCGGTGTCTTCCTTGTTGTAGAACTCGTTGCCGAGCACCTCGATGCCGCAGGCACCGAGCAGCTTCTTGTAGTTCTCAACCTCGAGACGCCCGTAGTCGTCGTTGATGGTGATGAAGGCGATGTTCTTGATGCCCATCTTGTCGCAGATGAACTTCGAGTACGTGTCCGACATCATCACCGACGTCGCGTTGAGCCGGAACAGGAACTTGTGGCCTTCCTTGGTCGTATTGGGATGCTGCGTGCTGGTCATGATGTTGATGATCCGGTCACGCGTCACCTCCTTCATGGTCAGGGCCACGGAGGAGAACCAGCCGCCGACGATCACGTCGACGTCGTCCTGCTCGAGCGCGCGCTTGGCAGCCGACACGCCTTCTTCCGGATTGCCCTTGTCGTCGTACTTGACGAGCTCGAGCTTACGGCCGCCGAGGACGCCGCCGTTGTCGTTGACGATCGCGACCATGGCTTCCATGCCTTCGACGGCAAGCTGGCCGTCGAACGCGCCTGCGCCAGACAGCGGCGCGATCGTGCCGATCCGGACCGGCGCCTTGTCTTCGGCTTGCGCCGTTACCGCGCCGGCCAGAAAAGTGGCGGCGGTCGCCGCCAGAAGCAGTTTACCGAGTTTCATTTGTTTCCTCCTTGGGTACTGGCTGCGATGAGGTTTTAAGGGGGCGCGTCAGCCAGCGCGCAGGTACTTGAGCTGAAGTTCCTCGACCCTCGTGAAGCCGATGAAGTCGATGAATTCCTTGTGGTCGGTGACCTTGTGCGGAAGGTTCCTGGAGCTGCGCGTCCTTGCGAGAACCTCGAGATTTTCCTGCATGGCGCGGGCGGCCGTCATCAACGGCACGAGCGGGAAGGTGGCGATGCCCGCGACTTCCCCGATCTCCTCCGGTGACAGGTCTTGCTCGAGCCAGCCGAGCACCTGGAGGGACAGCGGCACGCCGCAGCCCGCCCGCATCGCACGCAGGCCGTCGATCGAGCTGAAGCACTTGGAGATCGGCTGGATGATGTCGGCGCCGGCCTTCACGTAGGCCTTGCCGCGCTCGATCGCCTCGGCCTCGTCGACCACGTCTGTACGGGCGATGATGAGCATGTTCGGGTCCTGCCGGGCGGCGACGGCGGCCTCGATCTTGGAGATGCCCTCGTCGAGCGGGATCACCTCGACGCCGGCGACGCAGATCGGGCAGCGCTTGGGCGCGACCTGATCCTCGAGGATGACGGCGGACACGCCGGCGCGCTCGAACTCACGAACGGTGCGCATGACGTTGATGGCATTGCCGTAGCCGGTGTCGATGTCGGCGATGACGGGAATGTCGACCGCATTGACCACGTTGCCGGTGACGCTGAGGTTTTCAGACATCGTGTAGAGCTCGGCGTCGGGCTGGCCGAGGAACGAGGCCGCGATGCCGAAACCCGAAGTCAGCAGGGCGTCGAATCCGGCCTCCTGGATGTACTTTGCCGACAAGGCGTCGAAAGCGCCGGCTGCCCAGACCGTCTTCTGGGCGAGTACGCGCGATTTGAAATCAGCGGATCGTGCCATGGTCATCTGTCTCCTGGTCCGGCGATCAGGACGCCGGGGTCTGCTTGAGATAAGGGACGAGGCCGCCGGCCTCGAGCATCTGTGCATCCGCCCTGGCGAGCGGTTCGAACGGCAGTTCGGTGCCCCTGGTCAGGTTGCGGACGACGCCCTCCTGCCAGTCGACCTCGATCCCGTCCCAGCGGCTGACGAGTTCGCGGATGCCCGGGCAGCTTGCCTGGGGGAATCCCATCGAGATCTCACCGCGCCAGTAGCCAGGCGAGAAGGACTCGGCGATGACGCCGGAAATCCCGAGGTGGCGCAGCGCCTTCATCGGCGGATAGTGCGGATGGCCGTAGCCGAAGTTGTGGCCGCCGACGATCAAGTCTCCGGGCATAACCGACTTGGCGAAGTCCGGGTCGTAGGTCTTCATCGCGTAGGATGCGAGCTCGTCGACATCCTGGATCTTGATGTTCTTCACGCCGACGATCTGGTCGACGTCGAAGTCGTCCTCTTCGAAGATAAAGGCAACGCGGCCCCTTAAGTTCTTCAGCGTCATGGCGGCCCTCACAGGTACTTGCGCGGATCGGCGATCCGACCCTCGATCGCCGAGGCCGCCACCGTCGCCGCGTTGCACAGGTAGATTTCCGAGTCGGGGCTGCCCATCCGGCCCTTCACGTTCAGCGTGCCGGTGGATACCGCCCGCTGGCCTTCGGTCATCGTTGCGATGCGGCCGAAGCAGTAGTCGCAGCTCGACGACGAAACGAAGGCGCCTGCTTCGACGAGGGTCGAGACGTAGCCGCGCCGCGCGGCTTCGGCCATGATCTCCTGGCTCGTCGGGATAACGTTCAGCATGAAGCCCGACTTGACCTGGCGGCCTTTCAGGATACGCGCCGCTATCTCCATATCTTCGAGCCTGCCCGAGGCACAGGAGCCGAGATAGCCGTTCTGAACATGCAGTCCGACATACTCGGACAGGTTTCGGGTATTCGCCGGCGTCGGCGGCACGACCACGATCGGCTCGAGATTGGACAGATCGATATCGTGAACCGCTGTATACTCGGCGTCAGGGTCAGAGTAGACCGGCTCGAGTTTCTTGCGGGCACGCGGCAGGGCGTAGTCGAGACGCTGCTTGTCCGGGTTGACGATCGCTGTCAGCGCGCCGGTGAACATGGCAAGGCAGGTAATCGACTGGATGCCCTCGGTCGTCAGGTGTTCCAGGCCGTCGCCGCCAAGCTCCAGGACCTGGAAGCGGCAGGAAGCGGGACCCAAGACGCGCACCATGTGGTGGAACACGTCGCGGGCCATCACGCCGGGCTGCAGCCTGCCGTGCAGGTTGACCCGGACCGTATGCGGCACGCGGATCGAGACCTTCTCGCGCACGAACGCTTCCAGGACGTTGCGGCGCATGCCGATTCCGAGCGTTCCGAAGGTGCCGAGCTGGCTGATGTGACCGTCAAAATGAACGACAAAGGCGCCGGGCGTCGCGTAGCCGACCTCGGCGGCGACCTGATGGCCAATGCCGCGGCGCTCGAACAGTTCGACGCCGTTTTCCGCACACCAGGCGCGTGTGCCCTGATGCAGTTCCTCTTCCTTCGGCGTGGCGACCGGCACCATGTGATCGATGAAGATGCCGAACCGCTCGGGCTCGGCGACCCTGTCGATGCCGAACTCCTCCTTCATCTGCCTGAAGTAGACGTCGGTGTAGCCAGGGAAATCGTAGGCCAGCACGAAATCCGGCTTGGCCATGATCTCGTCGCCCGCCTTGACCGCATCGCGGCCGGCGGCACGCGCGAGGATCTTCTCGGTAATGGTATAGCCCATAGTTTCCTCCTGCGGACGCCCCCCGGATCGGCGCCGTCCGTCTTGGCTTGTGTCAGTCGGTGCGAACGGGTGCCGCCAGTTCCAGCGAACCCGGATTCATCAGGCCCTTCGGGTCGAGCGCCCGCTTAAGGCTCTCCAGCAGGATCCAGGTTTCCGGGGAGAGCACCGACTTGTAGGGATAGTCCCGCGCGACCTGCCAGTTGACGCCGCCGAGGCTGATGTAGAGGTCCTGCGTGGCGTCGCGCAGCTCGACCACCGCTTCGCGCGTGGCAACGTTCGCCGGGCGGTCGATCCACTTCCTGACCACATCCTCCCCGACGCTCTTGGCGTGAAGCGGCGTGATCTCGTCGTGCCAGTAGAAGGCCGGCTCGATGAAGAACTCGCCGCCCACCGTCAGGAACATCACGGAGTAGACGATCCCGTGACGCTCCATGAAGTCCCTCTTCTCCGCGAAGAAGGCGTCGTTCGCCTCGACGACCTTCTTCCAGTCGCCGAGCGGGAAGACGGCGTGGATCGGCACCCAGCGCTCGCCGTCGAGGCCGAGCATGCCGCGGACCGGGCTGAACGGTTTCGACCGCATCACCTTTGGCACGGTGTTCTCGATCTCGACGCCGTAGGTGTTGCCGATCTCGCGCGCCCGCTTCATCGAGGTCTTCAGCTCGTCTTCGTTGCGGGCTTCGAGAACGAGATGCAGCGTGTATTCGTGCTGCTTCAGGAAGTTCGCGCCGCCGGCGGCGACCGCCGCGGCATCCTTCAGGCCACCGATCAGTGTCTTGCCGGCCTTGGCGACGTTGCCCAACGTCTTCAGCCCGTCCGAAATGCGATTGACGCTGGCTGAATGGGACGCCTTCGTCCGGTCTATTCCGAAGCCCTCGGACACGAGCCGTTCGCGCGCCATGTCCACCTGGGCTGCCGCCAGGTCGATGCTGGTCTTGAAGCCGAAGGACAGGTAACCGACCGACTCGGGCCGGGGCCATAGGCGAAGCGTCGCGGACACCTTCAGGCCCATCGCCCCGTTGTCGCCGAGGAATATACCGGTCATGTCGGGGCCGCCCTCGCGCGTGAACGGCCGGGCATTGGCGCGTCCGCCGGAGCCGGTCGTCACGACCGTTCCGTCCGCGAGCACAACCGTCACGCCGATCACGGATTCGGCGACGGTGGCGTTGAGGGTCGAACCGAAAAACGCGCTGTTCTGGGACAGTGCCCCGCCGACCGTCGCGTTGACGCCGGACAGAGGGCCCCAGTAGCCGGTCCGAAGGCCCGTGCCTTCAAGCGCTTCGTTGAGCTTCGCCCATGTGCAGCCGGCCCCGACCGTGATGTAGAGATCGCCGGTATTGACCTCGATCACGTCGTTCAGCTTGCGGGCGTCGATGACGATCGCCTCCTCCTGCGCCGGCAGGTATCCCTTCGTGTAGGACATGCCACCGCCGCGCGGCACCACGGCGATGCCGCTTTCGGTGGCGATCCGCACCGCCGTCGCCGCATCCACCGCGGAGCCCGGCATCACCACGGCAAGTGGGCGGATTCCCGGCTGCCAGAAGATGTCGTTGGCGTAGTAGGCGCGGGTCGCATCGTCGGCCATGACCGCGTTGCCGAGGGCGTCGGTGAGCGCGTCGATGGCGGGATGTTTCGTGTCCAGGCTGGCGGGAGAGGCTGTCATCGGGTCGTTTCCTGTCGTTCAGGCGGTAGGTTCGACCGGCTCGAAGCGGTAGCCCGCTTCCTGTCCATCGCCGGCGTCGCGGTGCCTGACTCGCCCGGCGTGCGGCGCGCCGAAATGCGCCGGGAAGATCAGCGCCTCGCGCTGGGCGCAGCGCTCCAGCACCTTCGCCCGGGTGATCGGGGCCTGGTCGTTGTTCTCGCAGAGAAAGCAGTTCAGCGTCGGCTGGTAGATCTGCATGGCGCGGTGCATGCAGTCGGCGGTGAAGATCGCCGTGTCGCCGGCGGATTCGACCTGCATGATGAGCTGGCCGGACGTATGGCCCGGCGCCGCGTGGAAGGTGATGCCCGGCATCAGCGCGTCGCCGTCGCTGACCCATTCCACCAGGCCCGCCTCGACGATCGGCTCGATCGAATCCTCGATCACCGGAACGCCTTCGGGCTGGGCCGTGGCGGTCACGCCGCCGGGCTGCCAGTTCTTGTATTCCTCTGCACCGAAAACGTAGCGCGCGTTCGGGAAGGTCGGCACCCAGTGGCCATCCTCGAGCCGTGTGTTCCAGCCCGAATGATCGACGTGCATGTGGGTGTTGACGACGATCGTCACGTCTTCCGGCTTCACCCCGGCCGCTGCCAGATGATCGAGATAGGCGGGGGAATTTAACAGGTGGAACCGCTCGAACTTCGGGTCGGTACGGGGCTTGTCGTTACCGGTCGCGGTGTCGACGAGGACGATCTCGTCGCCGACCCTCATCAGCCACGTGTGGATCGATGCGTAGGTTCGGCCGGTCTCGGGATCGAGCCGGTCCATGTCGCGCAGTTCCGGGAACGCGTCGAAGATCGCCGGATCGTAGTCGGGGAACTGAAGGGATGGCGGATACCCGGGAGAAGAGAACTCCTCCACCCGTTCTACGATCACGTTCCCGATGCGCCAATGGGCCACCTCGCACGTCTCCCGTTATCCCTGATCATGTCTTTCTTGTTGCTCGGGATAGAAGCACGCGTGTAGTGATTATGTCAATCTACAAAATTCATTTCACGATGCGAAATGACCGGCTTGTGCTTTTTTGCGGTAAATGCCGAGCGAATGGTGCACCCTCTGGCGTCGAAACGGCGCCGCGAGCTACACGGACGAGAAGAAGGAGAGCGAGGCGAAATGGGGGTTTCGAGCAAGGGCGCGGCGGCGGGCGCGACGCACGGCATGAATGTCCGGGCGGTCGTGCGGGCGACCGATATACTCAAGACATTCGGACAACGGCCGCTTCAGACCCTTTCGGAGGTCGCGTCGGCCGCGGGCCTCGACAAGGGAACGACCCGGCGCCTGCTGGTGACGTTGATGAATTGCGGTTTCGTGGTGCAGGATCCCGTGAGCCAGCGCTACGGCCTAGGGCGCGCGGTCCGGGCCCTCGCGGTCAACGTCATCGACGACTTCGATCTGCGGTCCATCGCCGTGCCCGTACTGGCTGACATCGCCGCGGAACTGCATCTGACGACGTTCCTGTCCGTCTATCGCGATCATTCGGCGCTGTGTCTTGAACGCCTGCACGACATGCAGGGCATGGAAGTGCGCTGGTGGCCGATTGGCGGAACATTGCCGATCAACAGCGGCGGTGCGCCGAAGCTGCTGCTGGCGTATCAGTCCGACGACGAGATCGATGCGATGCTGTCGCAGCCGCTCGAGACCATGACGCCGGCCGCTACGACCGATCCCGAGGAACTGCGGGCGCATCTGCAGGTGATCCGCGCGCGAGGCTGGGAGTTCGCCGTAGACGACGTATCCCTCGGCCTGGCTGCGCTCGCGGTACCCGTTCTCGACGCCGCCGGCCAAATCGTCTGTGCGCTCTCGATGGCGGGACTAACCCCCCAGATGATCGGCAAGAAGGAGCCGGCCCATCTACGGCGAATGCTCGCCGCCGCGGAAACCGTGCGCCGATCCCTCGGCTGGTAGTGAAGAATGGGCGCTGTCAGAGCAAACTGGCTTGAGCCATCGCCAGCCTGATCGTAGCGTTTTGGGATGAGCAGACCGAACCCATTTCGCTACTTCAAAACCAGCCCCGAGATCATCCGCTTGGCGGTGATGATGTACGTGCGCTTCCCGCTGTCGCTGCGCAATGTCGAGGACCTGCTCCACGAGCGTGGGATCGATGTCAGTCACGAGACGGTGCGGTTCTGGTGGAACCGGTTCGGCCCGATGTTCGCGGCCGAGATCAAGCGCAGGCGGGTCGATCAGATGCGAGCGTTCTCGAACTGGCGGTGGCATGTCGACGAGGTCTTCGTGAAGATCAACGGCGAACGGCACTACCTGTGGCGCGCTGTCGATCATGAGGGAGAGGTGCTCGAGGCCGTCGTCACCAAGCGCCGCAACAAGAAAGCGGCTCTGAAATTCTTCAGGAAACTGATGAAGCGCTATGGCTCGCCGGAGGAAATCGTGACGGATAGGCTTCCGTCGTATCGTGCGGCGCTTCGAGATCTGGCGGCGTCCGATTTGCACGTCACGGGACGCTGGCTGAACAATCGGGTCGAAAATTCCCACCTACCCCTTCGACAAAGGGAGCGGGTGATGCTCCGCTTCCGACGCATGCGAAGCTTGCAGTTGTTCGCCGCCGTCCATTACTCCGTCCACAACCACTTCAACCAGGAACGCAGCCATTCCAGTCGAGACATCTTCAAGCTGAACCGCACCGCCGCACTTGCCGAGTGGTGTCAGCTGGGCGCGGCCTGAGAACAGGCGCGTCGGGCAAACAGAGACTGGTTCGCATTTGTCTGACAGCACCTCGAGATGTTCTACAACCCGAAGCGCAAACATGTCAGGAACGGGATGCTGTCACCCGTCGAGTTCGAACGGCAGCAGAAAATGAGAACCGAGGGCGTCTAGAAAACTCGGGGCTATTCACCCCCCATCAGTTCAGCATCAGGATTCAGTGCTGGCAGGGCTGACGCGCGAGAAGCGACCTTACGGCTTGCGCGACGTGCATCCGGCAGGGCTGCGGCTATCGCTTTCCAGGCGGAGGCCGTGTTGCCGACTTCTTTGGCTCCGTAGCGGGCAGCACCGAGCCAAACGAGCGCATCCTTTAGGGCCGGGTGTCGGCGCGGATCGGGACCGGGCACCTTTTGCGCCCAGTCGTCGAGCGCGGGATAGAGATCGGCGAACCGGCGGCCGGCGACGACGCCACGCAATACAGAATAGGCCCAGCGCTCCGAAGCGAGCCATTCCGCGTAGCGGTCCCGAACCGCCCGGACAAGCGGCGGGACCGCTATCCTCAAGATCCAGGCCAGAACCGCGAACACGAACACCGCGCCGAAACCGATGATGCCGATCGCTCGCCAGTCGAGGGGCTCGCCCCGGCGCGCCGGCGGGGCATCTACCGATACGGCGAAACCGTCCAGCGAAGCCGTTTCCACCTGTTTCGTCCGGAGATTATACCAGCCGAGCGAAACGGGCGGCGCCTCGCCACTGCCGCCGCTCTCGGCCATCAGCGTGACGCGCTCGGTCCGTGTCCCGCCGATCTCGTCGCGGGTTTCCTTCTCGATCACGACCGGTTCGTCGGGATAGGCGGCAAGCCCCTCGATCGCCGTCGCCGGCAGCAACCTGGGAAGAAACATCGGCGAAACGCCGCGCACGGTGGCCGTGACCGTCCGGGTCACGCTGCTGCCGGGCTTCATCGTTTCGGGGTCGCCGTCGATCTCCTGGGTCAGGTCCAGGGCATCGGCGGCGATGAACGGGTTGAGGCCCTCGGTCCCTTCGGGGGTGATCCCCGAAAAGGACAGCGGCTGCGTGGTGAGGTGCGCCGACACCGGTTTGTTGGTTTCCGGATCGGCGTAGGTGACGACGATCTCCTGCGGCGGGATCGCGAACCTGCCGGGCACCATCGGCGAAATCCGGTAGATCCGGGTCACGCCCGCCCAGGTCTCGTCGCCGACCTGCCTGCTGGTCGGATTGGTCGAGCGCTCCGGCAGCCGCACGAGCACATTCGGCATTTCGAGAGCTGGCCAGACGGGCGGCTTCGGCATGTAGGTCGGCACCAGCACCGTCATGCGCAGGCTGAGCATCTGGCCCGGTATTGCCTGTGCCTCGTCGAAGGTGAATTCGAGGACCGGCTTCGCGTCCTGTTGCGCGCCGGCCGGGGCGGCAAGCGTCAGGATGAACAGGAGCGCTACGGCAAGCCTCATTGCGTTGCCTCCTGCGTCTTGGTGTGCGCCGCCTCTATCGCGAAGCGCTGCCGCAGGAAGTCGCCGGTGCGCGTATCGACCGTATTCATCCATTGCTCGGTCGTCATCAGACCGCCGCCCTGGTCCTGGGACGCCTCCATCTGCGTTTCGACGCCGCGATTGGATTCATTATCGAACACGATCTCGTCGGCGCCGATCCCCTGCTCCTCGCCGGTGTCGGACTGTTCGCGAACGCGTTCGACGTAATCCACGATCTCCCTGGAGACCTCGAGGTTCTCGGCGGCATGGGGATAGTCGGGATCGCGGCGGAGTGTCTTCTCGAAGGCGCGCACACCCTCCCGATAGGAGCGCGACTTGATGAAGGCCATGCCCTGAATGAAAGCGGCGTCCGCCGTTTCCAACCGGTCGAGGACGACGATCGCCTCCTCGTACTTGCCGGCGCGGTAAAGCGCGTATCCGCGCCACAGCGGATCGACGAAACGTTCCGCCGCCAGGCCGAAATCCCTGTCGCGGAACGCGAGCCAGCCCTGCTGATCCGGCGTGAGGAACCAGTCGGCCAGACCGTCCGCGCGCGCCGGTCCCGGACCGGCAAGGCCGATCGCGAGCGCCGCCACCGCCGCCCAACGCATTGTCCAGCCGCGGCGGAACCAGATCAGGATGAGGAGCGCGGCGGGCCAGGCGAGCCAATACCCCCTGTCTTCCCAGGGCAGCTCGACGTTTTCCAGCATGGCCTGCCGGTAGGCGGCGTTGAGGGTGCGGTCGATCCTGCGGATATCGGCGTCGTCCGGCGTCACCGGCACGACGGGTGCGGACAGCCGGTCGACCCCCCTGTCATTCACGCCCTCCGGCAGCATCGAGAGGACCGTGAGCGGCGTCGGCGACTCGTTGAGCGCGGCGACGTCCGCGGGGTCGAGCGCGTCGGCGACGAAAAGAACACCGCCGGGAGACTCCTCCTGGGCAAGAAGGTCCCTCGCCAGCCGAAGCGCGTCTGCGGCGCGATCGCCCTCGACCGGCATCACCTCCGGGGTCAGCCCTTCGAGATACGGGTTCATGACGGACGGGTCTTCGGTCATCGGCACCACGATGTGCGCGGTACCGGCATAGGCTACGAGCGCGGTCCGGGCGCCGGCGCGCAGTTTCAGGAGATCGCGGATTTTCTGCTTGCCGCGTTCGAGCCGCGTCGGCGCAACGTCGCTGTCCTCCATCGACGCCGTGACCTTGAGCGCGATGACGACAGGCGCGGACTGCGCGACGAAGGGGTCTGGAACGCGCGACCATGTCGGTCCGGCCGCGCCGATTGCCAGCAACGTGAGGGTCACAGCGGCGCCGTCGATGGCCTTGAGCTTGCGCCGGCTTGCCGCGCCGACAGTGAGCGCGGCGCGCAAGTGCGGGGCGATGCCGTCCGTCGGGACGTCGCGCGCACGGTCCGCCCGCCGCACGCGCCACCACACAACGCCGATTATCGGCACCAGCAGGAGCCACCACGGCCGGATGAAATGGAAGGCGTCCAGAGACACGACGAACGCGTTCATGCCGCAACTCTCCGACGGGAGCCGCAGTGCAGCAACACCACGACACCCAGACCGACGAGCGCGGCGACGGCCAACGGAATGTAGGCAAGCGACCGCCGAGGCCGGTAGGACAGGGTTTCCACCTCGCGCGGCGCCAGTTCGTCGATGCGGTTGTACACTTCGGAGAGCGCCGTTTCGTCCTCCGCGAAGAAGAACGCGCCCCCGGTCCGATTTGCAATCTCCTCCAGCGTCGCGAGGTCGACGCGGTTCTCGCCCGTCGCCTCGGGGTCTCCGACGCCGACGGTGTAGATTTCGACGCCCTTGTCGGCGGCGATCTCGGCCGCGTTGACGGGGCTCATCCGGCTCGACGTATCGCTGCCGTCCGACAGGAGGATCAGCAGCCGCTGGTCGATGTCGCTTGTCTCGAAGGTGCGGATCGAAAGACCGATGGCGTCGCCGAGCGCCGTATGCGGGCCGGCCATACCCACCTCGGTCCGGTTCAGCATGTCGATGATCGTCTCGAGATCCTCGGTCAGCGGCGCCTGTACATAGGCTTTGGAGCCGAAGACGATCAGCGCCATGCGGTCACCCTCCCGGCCTTCCACGAAGGTCCGAACCACTTGGCGCACGGCTTCTAGGCGCTGCTTTCTCTCACCGCCAGGTGCGATGAAATCCCGCGCGTCCATGGAGCCCGAAATGTCGATGGCGAGGACGACGTCGCGCGCGGCCTTGGTGATCTCGATCGGCATCCCCACGCGCTCGGGCCTGGCCAGTGCCAGCACCACGAGGCACCAGCAGACGATCGCGGCGATCATCTGTAACCGGGTGCGCGACAGGATCACCGCGCCCGAGCGCGGTACGGCGTCCACGGCCGAAACGATCTGGCGGAAGAACGGAAAGCGCAACGCGGGTACTCGCTCGCGGCGCGGCGGCACGAGCCACCACACGAGCAGCGGTAGGGGGAGAACCAGGAACGCGAGGGGAAATCCGAAAGACATCACGGACCCGCCTTCGCCGCCGTGACGCGGTGCCGCCGGATCCAATGGCCGGCGAGCGTGCTCAGGCCGTTCGCGGGTACGCCCGGCGCGGGCCGATAGGGCGCGCTCAGGATCGCTTTTCCCGGCCCTTCCGAGAAACGACCGTCGCCCCCTGTCCGGTCCAGGAAGGCGAGCCACGCTTCGCCGGTCAGGCTCGCGACCTCTTCGCGTGGCCATGCCGCAAGCGCGGCGCGCCGCAGAATCGCAGCGATCGCGGCGGGATCGTCGCCGGCCGTTCCGAGTTCGGCGAGCGCGGCGCGCCGGTACGCGTTCGCTTTCCGATGGCAGACAGCGACGTAGACCGCCCAGGCGATCAGGAACAGCAGAAGTGCGGCCAGCACCAGCCATCCGGCCGTCTGCGGCATCATGGGAATCGGAGGGGGCTGCGGCGGCTCGGTCAGGCGCTTGAGCAGATCGATCAGGCCGACGGGGTCCGAGGGGACTTGGGCGCCGTCGTTCATGCCGAGCTGAGCCCCATCAACCGCCGCATCTGCGGCAGCGTCTCCTCGGCGGCGGAAAGTGGCAACACCGGAATGCCAAGCCGTCGCTGCCAGTCGAGGATCTCGGCGAGCCGGCCGCGCGCCATGTCGCGCAAGTCGCGGTGCCGCGTGCGATCGGCCGTATCGATCTCGGCCTGGAGCACACCATCCGAGACGACGAGCTTCAGCCCTTCCGGCATGTCCTCGGCGAAGGGATCGGTCACGAGACCGAGGACGAGGTCGTTGCGTCGGGACAACCCGGACACCAGACGGAACGTCTCCTCGTCGATCTCGTCGAAATCGCTGAGCACGATGACAAGATGATTGCGTGGCGCAATGCGTGCGACGGCGCGCAGGACGCGGGTCAGCGATATGGGCTGGACGGGCGGGGCGTCGGACCTAAGGAGCTGGTTGGCATCGGCCAGTGCCGCCAGAAAACAGTTCAGCGCCCTGCGATTGCGCTGCGGCCTGATTTCGGCGATGCGATCGTCGCCGAAGACGATGCCGCCGACGCGGTCGTCCTGGTCCAGGATGCGGAACGCGGCGAGTGCCGCCGCCTCCGCCGCCGTGACCGACTTCATGTTCAGCACCGATCCGAAAAACATAGACATTCGCTGATCGACGACGATTAGCGTCGGCCGGTCGCGTTCCTCGGTGAAGACGCGCACGTGCGGCGTTCCGGTGCGCGCCGTCACCTTCCAGTCGATCGAGCGGATATCGTCGCCGGGCAGGTAGTCGCGCAGCTCCTCGAAGTTCAGGCCGCGCCCGCGCAACCGCGAAGCATGCCTTCCATTGAGGATCGAGCGTGCCGGCTGGCGCGGCAGGAACGTGAGACGACGCGCGCGGCCCTCGAGCGCTCTGAGATGGTCGAGCGTGATGTGTATGCGCGGGTCCTCGGCGCTGGAAGGCAGAGGTCCGGGAAGAGTGCCGGTCCGAATCCGTGCCGCCGTGTCGCGCATCGCATTCCCTATGGCAGCGCCACCTGCCTGATGATCTCGGCCACCACGATGTCGGCCGACACGCCCTCGCCCTGCGCCTCGTAGGTAAGGCCGAGGCGGTGGCGCAGCACATCCGGCGCGATCGCCCGGACGTCCTCCGGGTCGACATAGTCGCGGCCCTGCAGCCAGGCATGGGTTCGCCCGCACTTGTCGAGACCCAGGCTGGCACGCGGGCTGGCGCCGATCTCGATCCAGCGCGCCAGATCCGGACCGAAGGCGGAAGGAGACCGGGTCGCGTAGACGAGGTCGGCCATGTAGCGCGCCATCTGTTCAGAGACGTGAATCGCGCCGATCTCGCGCCGCGCCGCGAACACGGCTTCCTGCGGGATCGGTGCCGCGGCCTGTTTCTTTCCGCCGCTATCGCCCGTGGTCTGGGAACTGGCGGCGATCTCCTCGCCGCGCACCAACTCGATGACCTGTACCTCGTCCTCGACCGGCGGATAGGTGATGTTCACATGCATGAGAAAACGATCGAGCTGCGCCTCGGGCAAGGGATAGGTACCTTCCTGCTCGATCGGATTCTGCGTCGCCATGACCATGAAGAGCGGCGCCATCTCGTGAGTCTTTCCCGCGACCGTTACCTGGCGCTCTTCCATCGCCTCGAGAAGGGCGGCCTGCACCTTGGCAGGCGCCCGGTTTATCTCGTCGGCCAAAACGATGTTGGCGAAGATCGGACCGGTCTCGAACCGGAATTCGCCGCTGCCCTCGGCCTGGTAGTAGACTTCAGTACCGGTGATGTCAGAGGGCAGCAGGTCCGGGGTGAACTGGATGCGGCTGAAGTCGCATTTCAGGTTTTTCGCGAGCGCCTTGATGGCCCGTGTCTTGGCGAGGCCAGGCAGTCCCTCGACCAGCAGGTTGCCGTTGGCCAGCAGCCCGATCACCAGCCGATCGATTACCTCGCGCTGACCGATGATCGCATCGCCCATGCGTGCCTGGAGCGCGCCGATCTGGTCGCGTGTCGACATTAGTTTCGAGTTACCCCCCGGTTGCGCCGCCGCTTCGCAGACGAGGCCGCCCCGCGTGGTCCGGGGCGGCCTGATCTAGGTTGTTACTGGTTCCCCGGAGAACCTGCGGTAAGTTCATCCATCACGTTCTGGAGGTTGAAACTCCCGGGCTTCTGGCGCGGCGGGAATTCCTTGAAGCTCTGCAGCCATCTTCCGACATAAGCCGAGGCCGGAGCAATCGCGAACATGTGGTCTACCCACCAGCGCTGATAGCCCATTGCGTCCTCGGACTCGGCGCGTTCGAACGGATCCATGCGAAGATTTGTCAGCGAGGGGGCCCGTAGGACTTCGAACGGTGTCGTCCAGACCTTGTAGCCCTCGGCATTCTGCCGCATGAAAGTCACCTTCCAATCGTCATAGCGCAACGCTGCGACATCTCCGTCATCGGTCCAGTAGATGAAGTCGTGGCGCGGCCATTCCGCCTCACCCTTGAGGGCCGGCAGCAGGTTGTAGCCGTCGAGATGCACATGGTACTCGCGCCCGATCGCCTGCACGCCGCCTTCGAGCAGCTGCTCTTTGATGTCAGGCTCGCCGGCTCCCGCCAGCAACGTCGGTAGCATGTCTTCGTGGGCGGCCATGTCATTGATCACCGTGCCGGGCTTGATCACGCCGGGCCAGCGGATCATCGTCGGTACACGGAAGCCGCCTTCCCATTGGGTGTTCTTTTCGCCGTGGAACATGGTCGTTCCACCATCGGGCCAGGTGAAGGTCTCGGCGCCGTTATCGGTGGAATACATCACGATGGTGTTGTCGGCGATGCCTAGCTCTTCGAGCTTGTCGAGCAGCTGACCGACATCGGCGTCGTGCTGGGCCATGCCGTCTGCATAGATGCCGAAGCCGGTCTTTCCATCCCATTCAGGCGGCAGGTGCGTGAAGATGTGCATGCGAGTGGAGTTCCACCACACGAAGAACGGCTTGCCCTGGTCATGGGCACGCTGGATGAAGTCGAGCGCCGCCGCCGTTGTCTCCTCGTCCACCGTTTCCATGCGCTTGCGCGTCAGCGGCCCGGTGTCCTCGATCTGGCCATCAGCGGTGGAGTGGATCACACCGCGCGGGCCGAACTTTTCGCGAAATGCCGGATCCTTCGGATAGTCGGGATTCTCCGGCTCCTCCTCGGCGTTGAGATGATATAGGTTGCCGAAGAACTCATCGAAGCCGTGGTTCGTCGGCAGCATTTCGTCTCGATCGCCTAGGTGATTCTTGCCGAATTGCCCGGTGGCATAGCCGAGCGGCTTCAGAAGGCCCGCTATAGTGGGATCCTCGACCATCATTCCCTCCGGCGCGCCCGGCAGGCCGACCTTCGTCAGTCCGGTGCGGATCGGAGATTGGCCGGTGACGAAGGCCGCGCGCCCGGCGGTGCAGCTCTGCTGGCCATACCAGTCGGTAAAGAGCGCGCCTTCGGCCGCAATGCGGTCGATGTTAGGTGTTCGATACCCCATCATCCCGTGATTGTATGCGCTGGTGTTGAACTGGCCGATATCATCACCCCAGATCACCAGGATGTTGGGTTTTTGATCCTGCGCGACCGCATCGGTCGCAAAGGGGAGTGCAATCGAGGTAGCAAGTAGTGCTGACAACACGAGCGCCGAACCGAAGCCGGCACGGGCGATGATGGTTTGAACCCGCAGGAAACTCATTGTCTTGACCTCCAACGTTTTTTCCTTCCTGGATGACTATAATAGCCACTCCTTGCGCTGTCTGAATAATTCCAAGTTTTCTAGACGCTTGAATAGCCCGCCTTCCAACTGAGCAGATACACTCTACGGGGGGGGTGGCCGAGGCGTCTTGAGTCGAAGGCTTATATTCGCTGATACGTCAGCTCCATACCCTGATACACCGTAGACCGTTCCCTGTTCCAAGGAACAGGGAATTACATCCTAACATATTGGAAATTTGAGCTTCTAACGCCCTATGCCCCACCAAAAATTGGCTTATTTGCGAGAATACCCTGTAGATTCCCGCAGATCAGGGAAAATGCGCCCGAGACAAGTTCGCTGAGGACTGACCTCTCCGCCAACTTACTTTTTATCTTTTTGAATCATATTCGGTTTTGTGGAGGCGTTGTCGTCTGCCCCACTTTGTGCGCCTACTCGCGATCGCTGGTAGGCGGGGTGCGATGCGCCGTTGGTTCCCACGAGTCGATGAGCGCGTGGATGGGCGTGAAGGCCGCGAAAGCTTCTTCTTCCAGGCGTAAACGAATGCTGGCCGACACCCGGACGCTTCGAAACCTCCGCAATCGGTTAGCCCCGCTCGGCGATCTGCGCCACCGCGACCCGCGTGACCTCGTCGCTTGCGGCAATGCCGAACACGAACCGTTCCGCGCTTTCGGCAATCCGCTGCTGCTTTCAGCCGGCTTTCAGACGCGCTTCAGATGCGCGGCCCAGTCCGGCGCGTTCATGATGCTGCGCAGGCGCATGAGCTTCCACTGGCCATACTTGAAATAGTCGAAATCCAGTTTGGAGACGCGCTGCTGGACAAAGGACCACAATGACCATTTGACGTCCGCCAGCGCCTTGTGAACGGTGATCCGCGACACGTCCGACTGCCGCACCGTGCCGAAATAGGCCTCTATCAGTTCGAACTCCTGTTCGGGCGTGAAGAACATTTCGCCGAACCAGATGCCGAGATCGTAGCAGCGGTCGTTCATGGATGCGTATTCGAAGTCGATCAGCATGATCGAGCCATCGTCGCCGAGCATGAAATTGCCCGCCATGGGGTCGTTGAAGCATGGTGTCATGTCGAGCCCGGACGCTTCGAGCGCCTGGCGAGCGAGCCGATACTGGCGATAGAGCCAGTCATAGTCGGGCGGCAGCCAGCCATTCAGGTCTTCGATCTGGGCGGCATGTTCCTCGATCATGTCGAAAACCGTCTTGGTCAGCGTCAGCGCCTCGATGCCGTGAAGCGTGCGATAGGCTTGTATCGCGGCGGCGCGCCGTTCCGGGACGGCGAAGTCGCTGTTGGTGCAGGGGCGGCGATCGGGGATGAAATCGTTGATCTCGATGCTGTCATCGAACAGGTCGTCATAGACGCGCGGCCCTATGCCCGCAGACGCCGCCTTCCGGCTGGCGTCGAAGGCGGCGCGCCGGTCGATGAACATCTCGGTGCCCGCCCCCGGGATCTTGACGAAATAGCTCTGCTCCTGCCCGTCCACGAAAACGCGGAAGTTGGAATTGCTGATCCCGCCGTGAACCGGCGCATAGCTGAGGTCGCGCCCCGCGAAAATTTCCGCTTTCGACAACGCGGCTTCCAGCGTGCGCTCCAGGTCGGTGGCCGCCTCGCCCAAGGATTTGAGGATCATGTCAGCCTTCCCTCACGGTACGCAGCATCCATTCGAACCGGCGGTCGGCCAGCAGGCGCCGGGCGCGCATGAAGCGCCACTCGGAATATTTGCGGAACTCGACCTGGATACGTTCCGACACATGCGCATGGCGGGCGGTTCGCACCGCCCACAGCAGATCATCGAGTGCCCCGTAGAGCTGCGCACGAAACAGTAGGGGCCTGCGGGCCTGCGGCTCGACGTCCGCCAGCCATGCCATGGCCTCGTCCTCGAAAACCGACCCCTCGGCCATCAGCACGCCCAGGTCATAGGCCGGGTCGTTCATCCCTGCCTGGTCGTAGTCGAGCAGCAGGACGCGCCCATCCTCATGCAGCATGACATTCGAACTGGCCCCGTCATTGCGGCACGGAACAGCCTTCGCCGGCCTTGCGGCGACCGCCTCGCCGATCTGAAGCGCGGCGTCCGCAAGCCAGCCGCAATCGTCGGGCAACGGGCTGCCGGCCTGTTCGGCCCGGTCGATGGCGTCCATCAGCCGCGCCAGCGCATCGAAACCATGCCCGACCGCGTCCGACCGGTGCAGTCTCTGCATCGCCGTCAAGATGCCCCGGCGCGTGCCTGCATCGTAGAGATCCGACATGGTGGCCGTGCGCCAGCCCTGGCCGAGATGTTCCAGCAGGAGGGCGCGATGCCCGGCGTCATGTGCCAGCACGGCAGGTCCCGCGCCGGCGACGGCCGCGGCCCGCGCGCCTGCGATCATGGCTTCGGCATCGAAATCCGCCGCCATGTCGGCGCGCAGGATGCGAAGGACCGCCGCTTCGCCATCGGCGAAGCGCACCAGCCACAGATCGTTTTCCACCGCCAGATGCATGGGCGACATGACGGTCGCGCCAAGCGGTTCGAGACTTGCCCCTTCCGCGCGGCCGGTCAGCGAGCCAAGGATTTCGTGCGCCTGATCCGTCATGACGTCACCGCTACCGCGCGGTCGATGTCGCCTTCGGCGGCGTTGAGCGACCACACCATGCCCGCCAGCACGTTGGCGCCGTCGAGCAGGTCCTTGTCGCGCGAGAATTCAGTGGGATGGTGGATCACCCCGCCCACGCTGGGGATCGCAAAGACGATACCCGGCATCTTGCGGCTGACCGGAACGGCGTCATGCCCGCCGATCGTCTCAAGATGCATCGTGCCCAGCCCGCGCCGGGCCGCCTCCTTCTCGCACAGTTCGACCAGCCGCGGATCAAAACTGCCGGCTTCGCGCCGGTCGATGGAAATGACCTCGTGGGACACCTGCGCCTGCCGCGCCGACTCCGCCAGCAGGTCCATCAGTTCCTGCTCCGCCTCGGCCAGCGCGACGGGATCGGGCGAGCGCAATTCGATGAACATCGTCGCCCGGTCCGGCACCATGTTGGGCGAATTCGGCTCGACGACCAGGCGTCCGCAGGAGGTGTACAAGGCGTCGTCGCGCCGTCTCGCGATCTCGCGCAGGCCGACCTGCACCAGCGCCGCGCCAAGGCCGGCGTCCTTGCGATCCTGCATGCGGGTCGGGCCGGTGTGAGCGGTTTCCCCCAGCATTGCGGCGCGGATCTTCAGCGCGCCCCAGTACCGCGTGAAGGGTCCGATCTGCAATTCCGCCTTTTCGAGCGCGTCGTCCCCTTCGATGTGGATCTCCAGATAGGTGTCAGCGTGGGGGTACGGGTCGGTGCCGCGATACCCGTTGCGCTCCAGTTCGCCGCCCACGCTCAGGCCCGCGCTGTCGACGCGCGACAGCGCGTAGTTGAGGCCGAGTTCGCCGCAATAGGTGCTGCTGCCGAGCAGGCTCGGCTGGAACCGCGCGCCTTCCTCGTTCATCCAGTCGACGATGACGAAATCGACGTTGAGCGGCAGGCCCGCCTGGCTGGCATGCGCACGCACCGCCTCGATCGCGACATAGGCCGCGATCACGCCATAGGTGCCGTCGAAGCGCCCGCCGAACGGCTGGCTGTCGAGATGCGAACCGACCATGATGGTGGGCCGCGGGGCATCGCCTGGCTGGCGCAACAGGCCATAGAGATTGCCGATCGCGTCGACCTGGATCGTGTAGCCGCTTTCGGCCAGCCGTTCGCGGAACCAGTCGCGGGCTTTGCCGTGCTCGGTGCTGCCGGCCTGCCTGTTCAGCCCGCCGTCCGGGGTGGCGCCGAAGGCGGAGACCGCCTCCATCATGCGCGTGAGCAGGGACATGTCGACGGCAACGGTCATGCGGGAATCTCCTGTGGGGTCGCGGGGACGATATCGAGCAGATGGCAGGCGGCGCGGTCGATGCCGCCACGGTCCTGCAACACCGGGCTTTCCACCCGGCAGCGATCGAAGGCCTTCGGACAGCGTGACGCGAAGGCACAGCCGACGGGCAGGTTGATCGGGCTTGGAGGTTCGCCTTCGAGCAGGCAGTCCGCCGCGTTGTAGCGACGCTCCTCCAGGGTTGGCGCGGCGCTCAGCAGAGCTTTCGAATAGGGGTGGCCGGGATCGAAGAACAGGCGCTCGTTGTGCGCCAGCTCGACCACCTCGCCCAGATACATCACCGCCACGCGCGCGCAGACGCGGCGAACCATGGCGATGTCGTGCGAAATATAGATATAGGTGAGGTTGTGCTGGATCTGCAGCCGCTCGAACAGGTCCAGCAGCTGGCCCTGTTCCGTCTGGCCGAGCGCCGACAGCGTTTCGTCCATGAGAATGACCTTCGGCTCGAGTATCAGGGCGCGGCCGACATTGACGCGCTGGCGCTGGCTGGCGGTCAGCGTGGAGGGCAGTTCCTCGTAGAGTTCCTTCGGCAGGCCGACCTCGCCCATCACCTCCAGCACCCGCGCCCGCATGGCCTTGCCGGATGATGCCAGGCCGTGGATGATCAGCGGCTCGCCGATGATGGCCCCGATCGCGCTGCGGGGCGGCAGCGAGTTGAAAGGGTCCTGCAAGACCAGTTGCAGCTTGCGCCGGTAAGCGCGCAGACCGGCGGCATTCTGCGCGAAGATGTCGGTTCCCTCGAACGTGATCGCGCCGGTGTCGGGCTTTTCAAGCGCCGTCAGCAGGCGCATCAGGGTGGATTTTCCGCAGCCCGACTCCCCAACTATGCCGAAGTTCTCGCTCTGATAGATGTCGAAGTCGACATTGCGGACCGCCTTTAGAACCCGCTTTTCGCCCGTGCCGAATAATGCGCGCGAGGCCAGCACGTAGTGCCGGCTGACGTCGCGAACGCTCATTATCGGCTTCTGATCTCCCGAAACCGGTTTCAGGCGCGAGCGGACGTCATGGGTCCACAGGGTGGGAAGCTCGTCTATGAGTTCGCGCGTCGTGTCCGAACGCGGCGAGGCGATGAGATCGGACGTTGCCTGCATCTCCACCGCACGCCCGTCGTCCAGCACCAGTATGTCGTCGGCGACATCGGCCGCGGTGGGCAGGGAATTGGAGATGAAAAGCACCGCGGTGCCGAACTTCTCGGTCAGTTCCCGAAGCAGCTTCAGGATCTGCGCCCCGACCGTCACGTCTAGCGGCTGGGTAATGCTGTCGGCTACCAGCAGGCGCGGATTGGAGATCAGCGCATCGACAATCATGGCCCGCTGCATCATGCCGCCGCTGTACTGGAACGGATACTCGTCGAAGCGCTGGGCCGGCGAGGGAATATGCACCGCTTCCAGAAGCTCGATGGCGCGTTCGCGCGCCTCGGCGCGCGATACGCCGGGCTCCACGGCGCGCAGCTTCTCGATGATCTGGGCGCCGACCGTCATGGTCGGGTCGAGCGCGCCGCCCGGATTGCCGCCCACGTAGGCGATGCCCTTGCCGCGCAGCAAGCGCATCTCGGCCTTGTTGATGCGCAGCACGTCCTGGTTTTCGAACAGCACCTGTCCCGACGCCACGCGCAGGGGCTCGTCCAGCCAGTTGACCACCGCCTTCGCCAGCACCGACTTGCCCGACCCGCTTCCGCCGATCACGCCCAGCACCTTGCGTTTGGCAAGCGTGAACGAAACGGAGTCCAGAACCTTCGGCGCGCCGGCGCCGCTGCCGACCATCACCGACAGGTCGCGTACGTCGAGAATGGGCGCTGCCGTCATAGCTCGCCTCCGTAGACACGGTTGCGCGACCGTTCGAGCGACGCCCCCATGAGATTGAGACTGATCAGGGTTATGAACAGGAAGACGCCCGGCACGGTAGCGATCCACCAGGCATTGACCAGGTACTTGCGGCCGTCGGCGATGATGTTGCCGAATGTGGGCGTCGGCGGCTGCACGCCGAGCCCGAGAAAGCCCAGGACCGCCTCGAAGATCATCATGCGCGCCACGTCCAGCACCGCGACGAAGGCTACCGGCGGCAGGCACAGCGGCAGGAGCAACAAGAACATGATGCGCAGATCCGACGCACCGATGACCTTCGCACCCCGCACAAATTCCCGCTGCCGCTCCGCCATGATCACCGACCGCATCACACGCGCATAGACCGGCCAGCTGGAAAGGCCCAAAACCAGGATGATGGCCGGAATGGTGGGCCTCGATACGCCCAGAATGGCGATCGCCAGGATGATCATCGGGATGGAAAGCTGCGCATCGGTGATGCGCATGAGCACCGTGTCGGTCATGCCCCCGCGATAGCCGGCCAGCAGGCCCACGAGGCTTCCCGTCGCCACCATCACCACAACCGTGGTCAGGCCGATCAAGAGGGAATATCGCAACCCCACCAGCGAGCGCAGGAACATGTCGCGGCCCAGCTGATCCGTGCCCATGGGATGGGCCCAGCTCCAGTTCTCGCCCATGAAAAGCGGGGGGAGCATCTTGGAGCGGATGTTCATCTTAAGCGGGTCGATGTCGCTGATCATGGGCCAGAAGACGGCCAGCAGCACCATGGTGGTGAGGACCAGCAGACCGATCTTGAACTCGGTCGAGCGCCATGCGCCCAGTGCGATGCGCTGCGCGATGGTGAGCCGGCGCGCGTCGGTCCCGGACGACAGCTCTTCCGGTAGCAGGTCTGTGCTTGTCATCAGTAGTCAAGCCTCGGATCGATAGTCGTGGCTGCAAGGTCGACCAGGATGTTGATGATGACGAACGCCGCGCTCGTCACGATGGCGATGCCCTGAATGAGCGGGAAGTCGCGCTGCAGGACAGCATTGATCGTCAGCAGGCCGAGGCCGGGATAGTCGAAGATGAATTCGATGACGAGCACGCCGCCCAGCAACATGGAAAACTGCACGCCGATGAGGTTGAGCAGCGGCACGGTCGCGTTCTTGACCGCGTGGCCGAAGACGATCCGCTTCCGGCCGATGCCGCGGACGCCGGCTACGGCGATGTAGTTTTCGCCCATGTTCTGGGCCACCGACACGGTCAGGGTGCGGATCACGAATGGCGCGATCTCGACCGCCAGCACGATGGCCGGCAGGATGACATAGCTGAAGCCCTGGTAACCGATCGCTGGCAGCCAGGACAGCTTGACCGACAGGGCCAGTATCAGAACGATGCCGAGCCAGAAATTCGGCAGGGACACGAACAGCGATCCCAGGTAGAGCGCGATCCTGTCCGGCCATTTTCCCGGTCGCAATCCTCCCGCGATTCCTATGGGCACGGCCACCAGCAACGCAAAGAGCATGGCCATCACCGCCAGTTGCAGCGTGTAGGGCGCGGTCTCCAGTATCAGGTCCAGCACCTTGGCCCGCTCCGACCGAGTCTCGTCGTCGAAACTGGCCCCGCCGACGGCTGCGCCGCTGGCAGGCCGCACGAAAGACTGTCCGAAATCGCCGCGTACAACCCCCGACATGTAGCGCGCGAACTGGACGGGGATCGGATCGCGCAATCCCATGTCCGTGGCGATCTGCTCGATCAGTTCTTCGGGCGCCATGCCTCCCGCCATCAGCCGAACGGGATCGCCTGGAACGACGCGAAGGAGGGTGAAGATGAGGAAGCTGACCAGGAAAATGATCACGGCCCCCTGAAGGAGCCTCCGGAACAGAAAATTGAGCAAGAACATCTTCACGTGGCTCCCGCGACGCCAGAAGGAACGCACGGCCCCACGTGGGGCCGTGCGCAAGCCGGGTCAGACGAATTCGGCCTTCGAGGCGTCGATGGCGCCGTCCGGATACAGGAACAGGCCCTGCAAGTCGGAGCGGATCGCGTGGACCAGCACCGAGGTGAAGAGCGACAGGGCCGGCGCCTTCTCCGCCAACATCGGCGTGAGTTCCGTCTGGATCACATCGCGGCGTTCATCCAGCGTCGCGGCCGAGCGCTCCTTGTCGAGCAAGGCGTCGATTTCGGGATCGACGATGCCGGTGATGCGTTTCGAACTGGAGTGGAAATGCGTCCGCAGGACGAGATCCGGCTCGGGCGAGCCGGTGGACCACCCGCAGTCGATCATATGACCCGGCCCGCCGCCCGGGCGGTCGTAGAGGCGCTCGTTCCAGGCCGCGACCTCCATGACGTTGAGCTCCACCGGGAAACCCTGCTCTTGCAGCATGGCGGTGATCACCTCGCCATACTCCTTGGTCTTGGGATAGAAGCCGACGGAGGTGATGTATTCCAGCGGCGGAAGGCCCTGCCCGCCCGGATAGCCGGCCTCGGCCAGCAGGCGCTGGCATTCTTCCGGATCGTATTCCGGGTAATTGTCGAGATCGGCATAGCCAAACTTGATGGGCGAGATGAAATTCTTCGAGGGCGATCCGGCTTCGCCAAGCACCTCGTAGAGGATCGTGCGGTCAATGGCGTGGCAGGCCGCCCGGCGCACCAGCGGGTTGTCGAAAGGCGGCTTCGAGCAGCGGAACCACAGATATTTGTTTTCCACCGACACCATCTTGCTGATGGTAACGTCTGGATTGGCGCTCAGCGTCTCGATCTGCTCGGGCTCGAGCCGCTCGATGATGGAGGCCTGCCCGTTCATCATCGACAATATGCGGGTGGTGGCGTCGCCCACGAAGGAGAAGGTGACTCCGGAGACCTTCGGCGAACCCATGAAGTAATCGGGGAACGCCTCCAGAACGGTGTCATTGCCGCGTTGCTCGACAAAGCGGAACGGTCCGGTCCCGTTCAGGCGCTGGCTCAACGGCCCATTCGGGCCGGCGGCCACGTCCTTGGCGGACATCATGGGAAGATAGGCGGCAAGGAAAATGAAAAGGCTGGCGCCGTAGCCACCCTTGGACGTGTCGACAATCACGGTCAGATCGTCCGGCGTCGTCACCTCGAAACTGTCGGTGGGGCCGGGATACCACTGGGCCGGCCGGTCCGGCTGGGCGCCGTATTCGAACGTGGCCTTGACGTCCTTGGCTCCGAAAGGCTCGCCATCGTGGAATTTGATGCCCGGCTTCAGCTTGATCTGCAAGCGGCTGCCATCCAGCAGTTCGATCGATTCCGCCAGCTCCAGGTTCATCTCGCCGGGATTGTCCGGCCGCATGGGCGCGCGGGCCAGATAGCCCATGACATAGGCTTCGATGTTCTTCTGCGAGAGCGTCGTGTGGGCGGTCGGGTCCCAGTTGCCGGTGATGTTCTCGGCAGAAAGAAATATTATGGGCTTTCCTTCCTGCGCATATGCAGAGTCAATGAAGAAGCGTGGATTGATCTGCGAAAACAGCGCAGTCGCACCAAAAGCGGTCATTAGATTTCGACGATTTATCATGATTTCCTCCAGGATTTATCATGGCGACCTCCAGGCATTGACACGGTCCGGCGGGTTCCGGACCTTCTTGTTGTTCGGATCGTTCAGAGCAGTTTCAGAATTTGCGCGTGCAGTTCCGCCGATGCCGCGGCGACCACCTCTCCGCCGGATGCCGGCGTGAGCGGCGCGCCCTTCCAATCGGTGATCACGCCCCCAGCCTCCTCCACGATGGGAACCAGCGGCAGGAAATCGTAGGGCTTGAGGCCGGTCTCCATGACCGCGTCCAGATGGCCGAGCGCCAGAAGGCCGTAGGAGTAGCAATCGCCCCCCAGGCGGGCCATCGCCGCCCGTTGCATCACGGCCCGGTAGGCGTCGCGTTGCCTGCCGTCGTCTTCGCGAAACGGAGAGCACGAGATCGAGGCCTCGGAAAGGTTCAGGCGGCCACTGGCCCTGCAAGCCCGCCCATTCATCGATGCGCCCTTGCCGCTCGCGGCGACCCAGCGCTCGTCGGTTGCGCAGGCGTCCAGAAGGCCCAGAACCGGATGGCCCGAAACGCACAATCCGATCAGGGTCCCGAATAGCGGGTTTCCGGTGGCGAAGGATCCTGTTCCGTCGATCGGATCGACGACCCAAAGCCGGTGCCGCTCCAGCCCCGTCACGCCGGTCTCTTCCCCGAAGACACCGTCGTCGGGATAGCGCGCTTCGATCGCGCCTCGGATCAGCTGTTCGATTTCCTGATCGGCCAGCGTTACCGGCGAGCGGTCGCTTTTCAGTTCGAGGCCGTTGCAGTGGCGATAATGCTTGCGCGCGATAATCCGGGCGTCGTCGGCGACGCGGCTGGCAAACGACTGTTCATCGAAAAGCGCAGCCGTGGAATCCAGCGCTGCAGGCATCAGCATCCCCCCAAATTGTTCTTTGCGTTTGATCCAGCTTATTGCAACTTTTTGATCAAATGCAATAATTTCCACACAAAAAAATTCGTTGAGGAAACGCGTTCAATGCCACGCCTGTTATTTGACGTGCCTTCCGGCTCTTAGTGAGAAAGGCTGTCCACTAAGCAAGTTTCCGGATAATATGCACATATTTGAACATTTGTGCGGACGTGTATGGAAGGGGCTTGAGGCGCGCCTTGCCGTCCGGTTTTTCAGAGCATGCGGGCCGCAAAGGGATTGCTTTTCCGCGAACCCGATATTCGCCGTTTTCCGCTCAGAACCGCACTTCGGGAAAACAGGAATCGGATTAGGAAAAATTCGTGCTCAAGCAAGTGGCCGACGGAAACAGGCTGACAGCGGTTCGAGGAAACCTCATCGGGCTCTAGAGGGACCCAGGAGCATTTCGACCATGCTGAAAGAAGAAAGACAGCGGCGCATCCTTGCCATTTTGCGGGAGCGCGCGAATGCCCGCACGATCGATATCGCCATGGAGCTCAATGTCTCGCGCGAAACCGTGCGGCGTGATCTCGTGGAGCTTCAGGGCGAGGGAGAGATCGGCCGGGTTCACGGCGGCGCCACCATCAATAGCAGCCCTCCCGAAGAACCGTTCCAACTGCGCATGCAGCTTCACAGGACGGAAAAACTGGCGATCGCGCGTCGGACCGCCTCGCTCCTCAAGGATGGCGAAGCCGTGTTCCTCGATGCCGGCACGACCACAACGATCCTGGCCGAGATCCTGCGCGACGGACCGGACGTCCAGGTGATAACCAACTTGCAGAGCGCCGCGACCTTGTTGCGCGACCGGGCCTTTATGCTGGGCGGCCGCTTTTCGGACAGCGTTCCCGCCACCTTCGGCGAGTTGACGCTGGCGAACATCCGCAGCTTTCATGTCGACGTAGCGATCATATCCCCAACCGGGGTCGATCCCGAATGGGGCCTCAGCTATTACGACGTGCATGAATGCGCGGTGGCGCGCGCCATGTGCGATCAGGCTCAGCGCACCACCGTCCTGGCTGATTCCAGTAAGATCGGCGTCTCCAGCCGGGTGCGGCTGGACGGCATCGAGACCACCGACATCTTGGTCACCGACAGGCATATCGACGCGGACCTCCACGCCAAGCTGGCCAAACACGTGCAGGTTGTCCTGGCGCCCTGATGTGCTGCGGCGCTGGTCTCCGGGAGGCCGCGCGGGCGGCCCTTGCGCGTGATGGGGCCGCAGGATGGCGCCTAGCGGCACGGCCCGGGCGGAGACGAGGTCGAACCGGTCCGGCGGAGCCTAAGCAACCAATCGAGCCGTCTCCCGCCGGGGTTGCCTGACAGGATTCCACGGCGGTTTGGCGCCGCCGGCGAGCCGGCGGCGTCTTTCAGGCGTTGTCGTTTTGTCAGGCCGTTTCGCCGAACAGGCGCAGATTGACGGAGCGGGGCTTCGCGGCCTCCGTTTCGTCGGCGGCCACGAAGGAGGACTTCCCGCCGGCCAGTTCGTTCGGGAGAACCAGGAGGCGTACGAAGGCAGCGTTGGTGCCGCCCGTGTTGATGCCCACAACCGGCTCGGCTCCGGTCTCGAACCAGGCCTCGCCGGCCCTGATGCGACGAATCCCTTCGCCCACTTCCGCCTGCAATTGCCCGAAGATCAGGCGGCGCAAGCCCGGGCCGCGATGGCCGTGGCGCGGAGTCCTGGCGCCCGGCGTCGATTCCACCCGGTCGGCGCGGACGACGAACGGTTCGGCAAAGTCCGGCTCCGCGATATCGGCCAGCGCGATCTCGGCTTCGAGCAGAGGCGCGTCGGCGTCGACCTTCTCATAGAGCCAGGCGCGCGCGCCGTCGGCCACGCTGACCTGCCCGGAAACGAACCGGCCGTCGTCGGCGCCGACGGAGACGGTCGCGCCGTCGTCCGTTGTCTCGGCCGATCCGGCTTCGACGTAAAGGAAGTACACGGCGCCGTCGCGGTCGGGAAGCGAGGTCGTGCCGGAAGCGAGATCGTAGACTGCCAATCTCAGGCGTTTGCGATTATTGGTCACCGGTTGGTCTCCTCGTTCCGGGCGCAATGCTGAAGGATCGTGCGCACCGTGATGCTGTCAGCGTCGAGATATTCGTCGAGAATGTCGAAATGGTTGCGGCCAGGAAGCACGTGCAGCGCGGGCTCCATCTCCTGCATGCGCCGGTTCCTGTAGTAGCGGAACGATTGGTCGACCCACTGCCAGGGCTCCCGTCCGCCGACCACGATCGCGAGGTCCGGCTTCAGAACGGCCGGACGCGCTTCCACGTTGTGTCGCAGCGCCAGTTCCCGGGAGAGATTGAGCTGCTGGTTGACGCTCGTGCCCATCGCGGGCGCCGGGTCGTATATGCCGCTTGTCAGGACGGCGCCGCGCAGGCGGTCCCTGTCGGCGGCCGGCCAGTCATGGGCCATGATCGCCGCGCCCAGATGCGCCCCGGCGGAATGCCCAGACAGGGTGATGTGGTTCGGGTCGCTGCCGTAATCCTGAATGTTGGCGAAGATCCAGCGCGTCGCGGCTATCGCGGAATCGACGACGCCGTCGAGCGTCGAGTCCGGGCAGAGTTCGTAGTTGACGATCACCGTGGTGATGCCGCGTGGCACGAGGATGCCGGCGGTGAAGGCGTAGTTCGCCTTGTCCTGCGCCCGCCAGTAGCCGCCATGCAGGAATATGTGTACCGGCGCGGGCGTTCCCGACGGTGCGGCCGGATAGATGTCGAGCTTGCGCAGCGGATGATCGCCATAGGCGATGTCGGCAGAGACCTCTAGGTCGGCACGGGCCGCATCGTTCGCCGGCTGGCGCGTGAGCCTGGCCGTCTCGAAATCCGGGAACGCGCGCTGCGGATTATATTGGAATTCGTGCTCTTCTGGTGTCAGATTGGACCAAATTGGTTCATTGGCCTGCATGGCTCGCCTTTCCCTAGTTATCTGACCCAATAGCCTAATCTTTGGTTGGCGGGTTGGAAAGACCTCCTTGCAATATTGGTGCTAATGGTTCACAAATGGCATGGATTTGGTGATGACTAAGCGTCACGCCATTTGCTCCCGCGCCCGAAAGGTGTTGCCTTGAACATCGCTTCGATCGACTTTCTCGCGCTTCACGCTCCGCTGGCCGACGGCAAGGCCTACGGGATGTCGAAATCGCTGGCCACCGGGCGGGCGACAACGCTGGTCCGGATCGCCCTGGAGGACGGGACGTCGGGGTTCGGCGAGGCCTGGGGGCCGCCCGCGTTCAACATGGGGTACCTCGCGTTCCTGCGAGGCTACCTTCTCGGCGTGAACGTGCTCGATGTCGAGCACGTCTTCGACCAGATTTTCGCCCGTCACTATCATTTCGGTTTTCAGGGCCCGATGATGGCCTGCATCTCGGGAATCGACATGGCGGCAAAGGATGCCGCGGGAAAGATGCTGGGCGTGCCGGTATGCCGTCTGGTCGGCGGCCGAAACCTGGACGCGGTGCCGATCTACGCCTCGGGCGGATATCTCACGGCGACGCCGCGCGAGGACTATCGCGGCCAGATCGAGCGCATGGCCGGCGCCGGCTTCGCCCACGTCAAGATCAAGATCGGACTGGGGCCGGAAAGCGACGAGGAAAGGCTGGCGACCGCCCGTGAGATCCTCGGCGACGATGTCGAGATCCTGGTCGACATCAACACGAACTACACCTTCGATCTCGCGCGCGAATCGATGGAGCGGATGCGTCCCTACAGGCCGGGCTGGGTCGAGGAGCCGCTGAGCCCGCGCGATTATGATGGCCTGGCACGGCTCCACGCCTGTGCCTCGGCGCCGATCGCCACGGGCGAGGCATTGTACGGCGTGCACGATTTCAAGCCGATCGTCGAGGCCGGCTCGGCGGACGTCCTGCAGCCGGATCTGTCCTTGTGCGGCGGCTTCTGGCAGGGCCGGAAGATCGCCGAACTGGCGCACGCGGCCCATCTGCGCGTCTCGCCGCATGTCTGGGGTGGCGCGGTGGGGCTCGCCGCCGCACTCCACTACATCTCCGCGCTGTCGGTCTATCCCCACGCGATGAACGTGCCCAAGCCCGTTCTGCTCGAATACGACCTGGGGGAGAACCCGCTGCGCAGCGAGCTGCTGAAGGACCCGCTCGTGCCCGTCGATGGCGTCATCGCGGTTCCGGAGGGTCCCGGGCTCGGCATCGAAATCGATATGGATGCGGTCGAGCGCCATGCAGCCAAACAGTAGCGCTCACGCGGCCGGCGCCACGGAGCCGGGGCCTCTGCTTGAAGTGCGCGATCTTCGCACGCACTTCTTCACCGAGGCCGGCGTGGTCAAGGCCGTGAACGGCGTGACGCTCAGCGTCGGCGAGGGCGAGGCGCTGGCCATCGTCGGCGAATCCGGTTCGGGAAAATCCGTGACCGGATTGACCGTCATGCGGCTGCTGGAGCGCACGACCGCCCGGGTCGTCGGCGGAAGCATCACGTTCCGGGACCGCCGCGGGCGTGCCCTCGACCTGCTGGCGATGAGCGACAGCCAGATGCAGGCGGTTCGCGGCAACGAAATCGCGATGATCTTCCAGGATCCGATGTCGAGCCTGAACCCGGTCTTCACCGTCGGCGAGCAGATTGCCGAGGCGGTGCGGGTCCATCTCGGCAAGGACAGGCGAACCGCATGGTCGGCGGCGATCGACTTGCTGAGCCAGGTCGGGATATCGGATCCCGAGCGGCGGGCGGCATCGTTTCCGCATCAGCTGTCCGGCGGCATGCGCCAGCGCGTCATGATCGCACTGGCGCTGGCCTGCGATCCGCGTCTCTTGATCGCCGACGAGCCGACGACCGCCCTCGACGTGACGATCCAGGCCCAGATCATCGAGCTGCTCGGCCGCCTTCAGCGGGAACGCCGCATGGCGATGATCTTCGTGACGCACGACCTCAAGCTGGTCGGCGAAGTCGCCGATCGGGTCGCGGTCATGTATGCGAGCCAGGTCGTGGAGGAAGGCGACGTCGAAGAGGTGCTCGCCCGCCCGCGCCATCCCTATACCAAGGCGCTGATCTCGTGCATTCCGCGCCGCGACTATTCCTCGCCGCAAGGGCGTGTCCTTCATCCGATTCCCGGAACGCTCCCCAATCCGCTCAGCCCGCCGGAGGGATGCCGGTTCAACCCGCGCTGCGCCTACGCGGTCGATCGCTGCCGAACGCAGGATCCGCCACTGGAAGACGTGCGCCCCGGCCACACCACCGCGTGCTTTCGCTGGAAGGAGCTTGAGGGGTGAACGCGTCCGTGGAAGCAAAAACCGCCAGCGCCGCGCCGCTTGTTCGCGCAAGAGGACTGGCAAAGCACTTTCCCATCGGCGGCGGTTTCCTGTCGGCCCCGCGCGGAGCGATCCGGGCGGTCGAGTCGGTCGATCTCGATGTCGGTTCGGGCGAGGTCGTCGGCGTGGTCGGCGAGTCCGGATCGGGCAAGTCCACCCTCGGACGCCTGATGCTGCGTCTGCTGGAAGCCACCGCCGGTCGCATCGAGTTCGACGGACAGGATCTCGGCAGTCTGGATCGCGACCAGTTGCGGCGCTTCCGCCGCAACTTCCAGATGATCTTCCAGGATCCGATTTCAAGCCTCAACGCCCGCATGGCGATAGGCGATACGCTTGTCGAACCGATGCAGCTGCATTTCGGCATGACGCGTCGCGAGGCCGAGGACGCCGCGGTCCGGCTGCTCGAGCAGGTTGGCCTCGGCGCCCAGCACATGCGCCGCTATCCGCGGTCGTTTTCCGGGGGGCAGGGCCAGCGCATCGCCGTCGCGCGGGCCCTGGCATCGTCGCCGAAATTCATCGTAGCCGACGAGCCGGTATCCGCGCTCGACGTTTCCGTCCAGGCCGAAGTCGTCAACCTGCTGAAGGGATTGCAGCAGGACCTGTCGCTGGCATTGCTCTTCATCAGCCACGACCTGTCGGTGGTCGAGGTCATAGCCGACAGGGTGGTGGTGCTCTATCTCGGCCGCATCATGGAGGTCGCTCCCACCGAGGAGCTCTACCAACGCCCCGCGCATCCCTACACCGCGGCGCTGCTTCAGGCGGTGCCGGGCGCCGTGCCGCCCGGCAGCCGCGTGCTTCTCAAGGGCGAGATACCCAGTCCGGCGTCCCCGCCCTCGGGGTGTGTGTTCAGGACCCGCTGCCCGTTCGCGACATCCGACTGCGCGGCCGTCGTACCGGAACTGCGGGAGGTGGCTCCCGGCCAATTCAAGGCGTGTATCCGCGATGACCTCAGTCTCTGACAGCGCCGGCAACCAGCAGACGGTTCTCGTTCTCGGCGGGCGCGGCTTCGTCGGGTCGCATGTGGTCAGGCGCCTGGTCCACGCGGGCCTGCGCCCGTGCCTGTTCGGACCGTCGATGGAGCAGGATCTGCTCGCAGACCTGTCCGGCACGTTCGAGGAGCGTCACGGCGACGTGCGCGACCGCGACGCGGTCGCCGCGGCGCTGGCGTGGAGCGGCGCCCGCGACATCGTCACGACGGTCGCACACAGCGTCGGCCGCTCGGGCCTAATGCGCTCCGGCGATGCGGAGGCCGACAATGCCCTGGCGGTGAATGTCGGCGGCTTCCGGAACGTGCTGGAGGCGGCCCTCGGCGCCGGCGCGCGGCGCGTCGTCTGGACGGGTTCGACTGTGGTCTACGGTTCGGCCGACGACTATCCGAAACAGCCGGTCGACGAGGATGCGCCCGCCAATCCGCTGACATTCTACGGGCTGACAAAGCAGATGTCGGAGGACCTGGCCCGTTACTACCGCAATCGCCATGCGATGGACGTGACCGGGCTTCGCCTGCCGCTCGTTCTCGGACCGGGGCTCTGGTACCAGGGCGCGGCCAGCACGATCATGGACCTGGTGCGCGCCGCCAAGGCCAAGGCGTCGCGGCGCATCAGCTTTCATGACGATCCGATGGACCTCATGCATGTCGCGGACGTTGCCGATGCCGTTCTCGCGACGCTGCTGCATCCGGGCCGAACCGACGCCGTCTACAACATCAACGGGTTCACCGCCCGCCTGTCCGACTTCGCGAAGGCGCTGGAACAACGGCTCGGAACGCTCGACGTGGTCGTCGAGACGATCCCGCCGGCACTGAGGTTCCCGCTGATCACCGACGCGCGGTTTCGCGACACTTTCGCGTTCGGACCCGCCTACGGGCTGGGCGAGCTGCTCGACTCCCTGATTGAAGAGGATGCCTGCCAAGATGATTGAGACGCGATTGGCCGATCTGGGACTCGCCCTGCCGGAAGCCGCGGCGCCGTCGTTCAACTACGTGCCGGTCACCGTGCATCGCGGCGTCGCCTATGTCAGCGGCCAGATGCCGAAGGTCGACGGCGAGGTGCGCGTATTCGGAAAAGTCGGCGCCGAGGTGGACCTCGAGACCGCGCGCGAGCAGGCGCGCATCTGCGTGCTTCAGGGGCTGGCCTGCCTGAAAGCGGCGCTCGGCGACCTGGATCGGATCGAGCGCGTTCTGAAAGTCAACGGCTACGTCGCCTCTGCGCCCGGGTTCAACGGGCAGCCGAAGGTTCTCGATGCCGCGTCGGACCTGCTGGTGGAGGTGTTCGCCGAAGCCGGGATGCACGCGCGTGCGGCCGTTGGCGTGGCCGAGTTGCCGCGCAACGCGGCCGTGGAAATCGAGATGATCGTGGCCGTGCGCGACGAGTAGCGGCGACCGCCGTCAATGCGCCGTCTGTAGTCGTCGCCGACGGACGGTGCCCCGGTCAAACCGGCGAAACAAACTTGGCGGCACACCTAGAGGAGAAGAGGAATGACAATTCTTCGAGAAGCGTTGTGGAGGATCGGCGACACGTCCCGCCGGGCCGGGCTGTCGATCGTTTCGGCAGCCGCGCTGGGCATTTCCGTCGCTGGGTACGCTCATGCGGCCGACCTTTACGGCCCCGTGGCGGACAGCCCGAAAATGGGTGGAACCCTCAACATGGGCCTGCTGCTGGAGCCGCCCGGCCTGGATCCGTTCCATCAGGCCGCCGACGCGCGGATCCGCGTGACGGTGCTGGTGTACCAGGGCCTGTTCTACGAGGCCGCCGACGGCGAGGCGGTGCCGCTTCTGGCGGAAAGCTACGAAGTCTCCGAAGACGGCAAGACATACACGATAAAGCTTCGGTCCGGCGTCAAGTTCCACACCGGCAAGGAGATGACGGCCGAGGACGTCAAGTACAGCTATGACTACGTCCGCAATGCCGAAAACGGATCGCCCGGCGCCGGCGATTTCTCGGTCATCGAGAGCATCGACGTCGTCGATCCGCTGACGGTGCGCTTCAATCTGTCCGAACCGAACGCCTCCTTGTTGATGGCCCTCGGCAACAAGTATGCGGGTGTCATTCCGGCCGGCTATTTCGATGACGAATCCGCAAAGACGCGGATGAACAACGAGAGTGTCGGAACCGGGCCCTACAAGCTGGTCGAATTTAATCCGAACTCCAACATCCTCCTCGAGAAGAATGCCGACTACTGGGAGGAGGGCGCTCCCTACCTCGACGAAATCAATTTCGCGATCCTGCCCAACAGCGCGTCGATGCTGGTGGCCCTGCGCAACGAGCGCATTGACCTGGTCAGCCTCGCCCGTCCCCAGGACGTCCAGCAGATCGAGGGGATCGAAGGCATCGAGATCGAGCGGTTTCCGTCGCTGAACCAGAAGTCCATCGATCTCGGCCTGGAACTGGCGCCTCTGGACGACGTGCGGGTCCGGCAGGCCATCGCGCTTGCCGTCGACAAGGACGAGATCATGGAGGCCGCTATCGGCGGCTACGGCAAGGTTATCGGAACGATCGTCGCGGGCCTGCAGGATCGTTGGGGCGTGCCCCTCGATGCGCTGCCGGTCCAAGGCGTCGACATCGAGAAGGCGAAGGCGCTGCTCGCCGAAGCCGGCCACGCCGATGGATTCTCGCTGACGCTGACCACGATCAACGGCTACGACTGGATGGACCCGGCCGCCGTGACGCTCAAGGAACAGCTGGCCAAGATCGGCGTCGATCTCGACATCCAGAAAGTCGACCTGGGCGTGTGGATCAACAATTTCCGCTCCCGCCAGATGGGCTTCACCTTCAACGACTGGGCAACGCAGCCCGATCCGAACCTTCTCTACTACCGTCACTTCCACAAGCAGCCGGCCGGTTCGGATTTCCGCAACTGGAACAACGAAGAGGCCAGCGAGCTCCTAGACAAGGGACGGTCCGAGGCCGACTACGAAGCGCGGCGGGCCATCTACAACGACTTCCAGATGCTCCTAGCCGAGTCGGCACCGACGATCATGATGTTCTCGTCCGATCATCTCATCGTGCGGAACCAGGCGGTGAAGAACTACGTTCAGCACCCCACTGGCTGGTACTACGGTTTGGCCAGAGCCTATCTCGATCGATAACCGAACCAGGCGGCGGGCGTCGTGTGATGCCCGCCGTCGCATTTCCCGCCGGCGCGGACACCGGCGCGCTACCGCAGCAACAGCTGATCCACGTGGACGATAGGCGAGATGGGTAGTTACCTTTTCAAACGGCTCGGCGCATCCCTGCTGACGGCACTGCTCGCCAGTTTTCTCGTTTTCCTGTTGGTGAGAATGGTGCCCGGCGACGTCGTGGCGCAGATGATGGGCCAGGCGGGTGGCGACGCGGCCGAGCAGTCGCTGAGAAACTTCTTCGGTCTCGATCGCCCCTGGTACATCCAGTACTTCGTCTGGCTGGGCGGCGTGCTGCAGGGCGATTTCGGCATAAGCTGGACCCGCGGCCTGCCTGTCGGCCCGATGGTGCTTTCGGCGTTCCTGGTGACCCTGGAACTCGGGTTGCTGACGCTGACCCTCGCCACGCTCATCGGCGTTCCGCTCGGCATCATCGCCGGGATCTATGAGGGCCGCCCGATCGACACGGCGATCCAGGGCTTCAACATCCTGGGGCTGTCGGCGCCGGTCTTCTGGGTCGGCCTGATGATCCTGGTCACCGTTTCCGGCGTGTTCTCCTGGTCGCCGCCCCTTCGCTTCGTGCCGCCGACCCGGTCGCTGAGCGACAATCTGTCGATCCTCATCCTGCCGATCCTGAGTCTCGCCCTCCTGCAGGTCGCGGCCTACAGCCAGTTCGTCCGTCAGAACGTCGTGTCTGCGATGCACCAGCAATATGTCCGGACCGCCATCGCCAAGGGCCTGCCGACGCGGATCGTCTTCTTCAAGCACATCCTGCGCAACGTGATGATTCCAACGGTCACCTTCATGGGCCTGATCCTCATCCAGATTCTCGGCGGAGTCGTCATCATCGAATCCCTTTTCGCCCTGCCGGGGCTGGGACGCCTGCTGCTTTCCGCCATCGAGACCCGTGACTACCCGGTCGTGCAGGGAGCGCTGCTTCTCGTCGTCCTGGTGGCGATGGTCATCAACCTGATTGTCGACATCGCCTATCAGGCGATCGACCCGCGCGTACGCGTATCGTGAGGGGCAAGGATGAACGCTAGTGCCAATTCCGCCGCCCGCCGTTCCTACTGGGATCGGGTGACCACGATATTGCGGCACGAACCCGGCCTGTCGGTGGGGCTGGCCTTTATCGCGGCGCTGCTTCTCGTCAGTCTCGCTCCGGGTCTTTTCGCAAGCCAGTCGCCGTTCGCGATCAATTCCTCCCAGACGCTGCAGCCGCCATCCGCGGCGCACTGGTTCGGTACCGATGACGTCGGTCGCGACATGTTCGCGCGCGTGATCTACGGCACGCGCATCACGCTCTCGATCTGCGCGGGGTCGCTTCTCCTGTCGGCGCTTTTCGGTGGCGCGCTCGGCCTGGTGTCCGGCTACTTCGGCGGCATGGTCGACCAGGCCCTCGGCCGCTTGATCGACGTGATGCTCAGCTTTCCGCCGATCATCCTCGGAATCATCATCACCGGAATCCTGGGGCCCGAGACCATCAATCTCCTGCTGGCCCTGTCGATCGTGTACTTGCCCGTCTTCTTTCGAATTGCCCGTGCCGGCGCGATAAGCGAGGCGCAATTGCCGTATGTCGAGGCGGCCCGCAGCATCGGCTTGCGCGACGCGACCATCCTGCGCCGGCACGTCGCCCGCAACGTGATGCCGTTGATGCTGACGCAGTACATGATCCTGTTTCCGCTCATCCTGCAGATCCAGGCCGCGCTGGGTTTTCTCGGCCTCGGCGTACAGCCGCCCACGCCCGACTGGGGGGCGATACTGGAGCAGGGCAAGGACTACATCCTCTACGCCCCGTGGATGTCCGTCTTCCCGGGACTTGCCGTCCTGATCACGTCGCTTTCACTGATCCTCGTCGGCCGCTCGCTGCAACGCCGGATCAACACCCGATGACCACGCATGCGGTAAGTCCGCGGTCGCCGCGACGCGGCGACCGGCTCCGTCGCGCGCCGGCGCTACTAGCTGGAACTGGTCGCCGACAGCGTGTTGAGCAGGTAGCTGCGGATCGCCTCGCGCGCCGTGTCGGTATCGCCCGCCTTGAGCGCATCGACGATCCGGGCGTTGTCGCGATAGGCGACTTCGCGGACGGACGCGACCGGATTGATGTGCCCGTTCGCACGGCCCCATTTCGCCCGCCGGCGCGACGCGACGATCTGCTCGAAGATGAAGCTGATGAACCGGTTGTGCGCGGCACGAACGATCGCGAGGTGAAGACAGTACTTCGCCTCCTTGAACTCGAACCAGGTCGAGGCCGCGTTGAGTTCAGCCAGATAGGCTTCCATCAGCGCGATGTCGTCATCGGTGGCGCGCTCGACGACGAGCTCGGGGATGGACGGTTCGAACAGAAGGCGCGCCTCGAGGAGTTCGGCGAGGCTGAATTCCTGGTCGGGCGCCTGAGACCGCGCGACGACTCCCTCGGTGACGAAGGTTCCGCGTCCGACCTGGCGCTGGATCAGCCCCTCGTCGGCGAGCAGCGCCAGGGTCTTGCGAATGGTATTGCGCGCCGCGCCGAACTGTTCCGCCAGCGCCCGTTCGGTCGGCAATCGCCCGGCCTCGCCAAAGGATCCGCTCAGGATCGCGTCCTTGAGGCGGGCGAATATGCGGTTTCGGTCGGCCTCGGATTTCGCCCGAGCTCCGTCGGCGGCGAGAAATCCGGAATTGGTCTGCGATATGGTACCCATTTGGTCCGGCATGGTTCCGTCGCTGCTCCTGGATATGTTGAGTTAAATATATCATTGGCCGCAGATGCACAAACGACAATAAAACCAGACCCGTTCCGGATTGGTGACTTCCGGCCGATTCAGCGCTGCTTTGTCCAGAATTGGTTCAAGTGCCTGCCCGGTGCGGGTTGGCCGGGGGCGGACCGAAGTTCGCCAGTCTCGCCCGCAGCCGCCGCGGCCGCTGCGTCCCTTCAGGAAAAGGAGTGATTTTCATGCCCCGAACAGGTGGCCAGTTGGTCGTCGATTCATTGCTGGCAAACGGTGTGAGCCGGATTTTCGGCGTGCCCGGGGAAAGTTATCTCCCCATCCTGGATGCCCTGGTGGACGCACCCGAAATCCGATTCACGGTCGCGCGCCACGAGGGCGGGGCGGCGATGATGGCGGAAGCCTACGGCAAGTTGACCGGCCGGCCGGGGGTCTGCCTCGTCACGCGCGGGCCGGGCGCCGCGAACGCCAGTTCGGGCGTTCACGTGGCGGCGCAGGATTCGACGCCGATGATATTGCTGATCGGGCAGATTTCCCGCGACGACACCGATCGGGAGGCCTTCCAGGAAGTCGATTTCACGGCGGTTTTCGGTAGCCAGGTGAAATGGGCCGCGCAGGTCAACGACACGGCCAGGCTTCCCGAATACATGGCGCGCGCCTTCTCGTGCGCGATGTCGGGCCGTCCCGGCCCGGTCGTGCTCGCCTTGCCCGAGGATGTCCTGAGCGCCAGCGCCGAAACGGTGTCGGCGGTCCCGTCGACGGCGTCCGTCGCGGCGCCGGCGCCCGAACAGGTCGCGGCGTTTCGCGACCGTCTCATGGCCGCCGAGCGGCCGCTGGTGGTCGTCGGCGGAGCCGGGTGGGGGCCGGACGATCCGGCGCGGCTGGTCGCGTTCGCGGAGCGCTGGGCCTTGCCGGTCGTCTGTTCGTTTCGGCGCCAGGACCGCTTTCCGAACGACCATCCAAACTACGGCGGCGATGCCGGACTGGGCGTGAACCCGGCCCTGGCCGGGAGGATCCGCGACTCGGATCTGATCGTTGCCCTGGGCGCGCGGCTCAGCGACAGCATGACGTCCTCCTACACCCTGATGGACAGTCCCCGCCCCCGTCAGGGTCTCGTCCATATCCATGCCGATCCCGACGAACTCGGCCGGGTGTACCAGCCCGAGATCGCGATCAATTCCGGTATTTCGAGTTTCCTGCAGGCCATCGGGACGCTGCCTCCGCCGGAAGACCCGGCATGGACGGACTGGACGTCGCAGATCAACGCCGACTATCGGAAATGGTCCGACGCCGCGACGGACGTGCCCGGCGACTTCAATCTCGGGGAGGCGGTGATCTGGCTTCGCGAGAACCTGCCGGAGGACGCCGTGATCACCAACGGCGCGGGCAACTATTCGGTCTGGGTGCACCGGTTCTTCCGTCACCGGCGCCCCCTGACCCAGCTTGCGCCGACATCGGGCTCGATGGGTTACGGCCTGCCGGCGGCGATCGCCGCGAGCCTGCACAGCCCCGAGCGTCCCGTGGTCGCCTTCGCCGGAGACGGTTGTTTCCAGATGACGTGCCAGGAACTGGGAACGATCGCCGAAAACGGGCTGAAGATCATCGTGGTCGTGGTCAATAACGGCATGTACGGCACGATCCGGATGCATCAGGAAAACCACTATCCGAAACGCGTGTCGGGAACGGACCTCTTCAATCCAGACTTTGTGGCGCTCGCCAGGGCGTACGGGCTGAACGGCGAGAAGATCGTGCGCACCGGCGATTTTCCCGACGCCATGCAACGGGCCCTGGCATCCGACACGGCCAGCGTCATCGAGGTGATCCCCGACCAGCGGGTCCTGACGCCGGCGCGGTTCCTGGACCGATGACGAGGTCTTGGTCACAAGCCCTGCCGGTATTCGATCAGAGCCCGTCTCGAGGCGGGTAGCGGGGGGCGTCGCATCGAGGCATGACGAACATGCAGCCCCTCCGGCTGCATGTTCGGGGCCCGCCTTCGCCGGGTCATCTCGCGGCATCGTCATGTCACGGCAGCGCGCGGCAACTGCCCCGTTTTATCAGCTGCACGGGATAGTAGGTGCCGCTGCCGCGCGGCTTCGTCTCGATGACGATGCCGCCGTCCGCCGGCGCTTCGGTCTCCGGAGAACAGATTTTCTGCGCCGCGGAATGTGCAATCCGTCTGATTGGCAGGGCGATCGTGCTGATGCCCGGACCCCAGAGCTCCTGCCAATCGGGGTCGTCATAGCTGACGAGCGATACGTCCCCGGGCACGTTCAGTCCGATTTCCCGAATGGCGCGCAGGACGCCTAGCGTAAGCTGCGAGCTGCCGATTACCAGGCCGGTCGGCGGCCGGGTCCGTCGCAAAAAGTCCAACGCGACCCGATAGCCGTTATCGGGGTGTGGTGGTGTCTGGCATTCGAGTATCTCGGCGCCGTCGACAGCGCTCATGGCGCTTCGATACCCGTCGATACGACGCACGCCCGTGCTGAGGGTCTCGGGGCCGCCACCCAGATAGGCGATCCGGCGATGTCCGAGATCCAGCAGGTATCGGGTAGAGGTGCGTGTCGCTTCGCCATCCTGCGCGGCCACCAGGTCCGCCGTCACATCGGGATGCGCGCGCACGAGCTGAACGCACCGCAGTTCGGACAGAAGCTCCGCGGTTTCCCCGAGCAGTCCCGCGACCGGCGTGATGACGATCCCTCTTGCCCGTGCCCGGTGAAGTTCCCGGACATGGCGCAGTTCGCGCTCCGGGTCGTCCTCGGAAATCGCCAGAACCAGCTGCAATCCCGCGGACGACACCGTTTCCGCCAGGACCTTGGCGACGGTGCTGTAGAAGTGGTTCTGCACATCGGGAAGGATGAAGCCGACGATGTTGGAGGCCTCGCCGCGCATGACCCGCGCGGCGGAGTCGGGGACATATCCCAGTTCGGCCGCCATGGCGCGGATGCGCGCTTTCGTCGGTTCCGTGATCAGCGGTGAATCGTTCAGTGCGCGCGAAACGGTCGCGTGCGAAACACCCAGCTTCTGGGCGATATCCTTGATCGTGACCTGTCCCCTGTCGCGGCGACGCGTGCCTGCCATAGGCGGGTTCCCCTGTCGTGGCTCAGGTCCTGTCGACTTGAGTTTCATCTTGACACGATTCGAAAAGTACCACTAAAAATTGGGCATGCACACGTGTGCATTTGGAGTGCGCCAGCCTGCATGTAATCAAATGCGAGGCTTTCATTGCATTCAAGCACGGGAGGAAAACCAAAAAATGCTGCGAACGAAACTGATTGGCGTCCTGTCTGCCCTCGCTGTGTCCGCCTTTGCGGGTCAAGCGGTGGCCGAGGCATGGCCGAGCAAGAACATCACCATGATCGTGCCATTCGGCGCCGGCGGGTCGATCGACCGGTTCGCGCGCGGTCTGGCGCAGCATTGGGAAAAGCGTCTCGATGGCGTCTCGGTGATCGTAGAGAACCGGCCCGGCGCGAGCGGGCTTCTGGGCGCGAAAACGTTCCTGAACGCGCCGGCGGACGGGCACACGCTGTTCGTCGGGATCCAGCCGACGCTGAGCATAAACACGGTGGTCCAGGATGCCGACTTCAGCCTGGACGACTTCGCCTTCGTCAATTTCGAGCAGCGCGACTATGGCGATGTCGCCGTCAGCGCGGACTCGCGCTTCGACAGCATCGATGCCTTCGTGGAAGAGGCGCGCGCGAAACCGGGCGAGCTCTCGCTGGCGATGATCCACGGCGGCGGTACATCGCTGTTCGGACTGGCGCTGATCCAGGAACTGGATCTGGATGTCCGCGTCGTGACGTTCGACAGCGGCGGAGCGCTGCGCACCAACCTGCTCGGCAATCACAGCGACGCGACCATCTCCGGCGCCTTCGGGGATAGCTCGCTTGGCGATCAGATCCGGGTGCTCGCGGTCGCGTCGCCAGAACCGTTCCCCGGGCTGGACGGCGCCGTGCCGATATCCCAGGCGTTCGAGGGGCTCAACGTGCCGCAGATCGGCGACAGCCGTTTCGTGGCGGCCCACGCCGCCTTTGCCAAGGACAATCCGGAAGGCTTCGCTCAACTGGTCGAAAGCTACAAGCAGACCTACGAGAGCGACGAGTACGAGGCATACCTGAAGACCACGGGCACGGATGTCATCTCCGGCTACATGGGGCCGGACGCGTCGACCGAATACGCCAGCGACATGCACAAGGTGGTCGAGCGCTTCAAGGATGTGCTGGGCAACAACTGAGGCCCAGTCCGTCAGGTTCCCGGGCGCCGTCGCGCGCCCGGGGCAGTCGCGATCGATCCACGAGGTCCCCATGCCACGTTCAAACGCATCGAATCCATGGCTGCGGTTCGGCGGCGAGATGATCGTCCCGCTGCTGCTCCTCGGCTACTCGACACGCTACTACCTCGAAGTGGCGGCGCTGCCGCGGCCGGAAACCAATCTCCTGCTGATCGAACCGGTATATGCGCTGCTCGTCCTGTGCTGCTTGGCCTTCGCAGGCAAGCGGCTCGTCGAGACCGTGCGCGAGGGCTCGGAGGCTGCCGCTGGGCCGGCGGGGATATCCGCGCCGGTCAATCTGGTGAAGTCGATCTCGTTCATCGTCCTTACGGCCGGGTACATCTGGGCGATCCCGGTCGTCGGCTTCGTCGTGACCACCATGGCCTACACCTTTCTCCAGCTCCTGGCGTTGGGCGTTCGGTCTCCTGCCGTCCTGGTTCTCACGCCGACCTTGCTCACCGGACTGATCTGGTCCGGCATGGAGCATTTCCTGAATCTGCGGCTGCCCGCAGGTCTGCTTTTCTGAGCCCGCTCCCCAGCCCGCATCCCCATCCGCCCACGGTGACACCATGTTCGATCTCGGATCCATCGCCGCCGGAGCAGCGCTGCTCACCGACTGGCAGGTTCTGTTCGTCCTGCTGGCGGGATTGTTGTTCGGCATCGTGACCGGAGCCATCCCCGGCTTCAGCACACCGCTGGCGATCAGCGTCATGCTGCCGCTGACATTCGCGATGAGCCCGATCGTCGCCATCGTTTTCCTGACTGCCGTCTATGCCGGCGGAAACTTCGGCGCCTCGATCTCGGCGATCCTTCTCAACATTCCCGGATCGCCGCAGGCGATCATGACCGGGCTCGATGGTTTCCCGATGACGCGCCAGGGTAGGGCGTACGAGGCCCTAGGGACCTCGGTGGCCGCGTCGGCCACCGGCAACCTGGTGGGATCCTTCTTCCTGATCCTGATCATGCCGATTATCGTCGTATTCGCCCTGAAGTTCGGCCCTCCCGAAATGTTCCTCGTCGGCGCGCTCGGCCTGACGATCATCGCGACGCTGGACAAGAGCTTCCTCAAGGCTGCGATCGCCGGTCTGTTCGGGGTTCTGATCAGCACCACCGGCATGTCCTCGACCGGCGCGATCCGGGGAACGTTCGGCTATTTCGAACTGATGGACGGCATCTCGATCATTCCCGCGCTGATCGGGCTGATCGGCTTCTCCGAACTGTTCTCCATGCTGCAGAAGTCGCATGTCGCCGATCCCCAGGCGGTCGCGTCCGCCACGTCCGGTTCCGCCTGGTCCCAGCTTCGGCTCGGATACAGAAGGGCCTTCGCCTATCCCGCGACCTTGCTGCGCTCGTGCGGGCTGGGGGTGATAATCGGGGCCCTGCCCGGCGCGGGCGCCACGATCGCCAGCGTCGTCAGCTACAACGAGGCGAAGCGCGCATCCGCGACCCCGGAGCAGTTCGGGAAGGGGGCGCCGGAAGGCCTGGTCAGCGCGGAATCGGCCAACAATGCCTCGGAGGGCGGCGCACTGGCCCTGATGCTCGCGCTTGGGATCCCCGGCGGGCTGGCGACGGCCGTCCTGATCGGCGCCCTGATGCTTCAGGGGCTGATCCCCGGGCCGCGCCTGTTCATGGAACGACCGGACCTCGTCTATGGGGTCATGCTGGCGCAGTTCCTCACGTCGGCCTGCCTCTTGGGTCTGGGTCTGCTGGTTTCGTTCTGGGCGGCGCGCATCGTCCGAATTCCCACGAAGATCCTCATCCCGGTGATCGCGGTCTTCTCCATCGCCGGCACCTACGCGGTCCATCTGCTGATGTTCGACGTGGTGCTGATGGCCGTATTCGCGGTTCTGGGAATCGTGCTGAGACGGTTCGACTATCCGCTGATCGCCGTCGTTCTGGGGATCGTGCTGGGGCCGATCCTCGACGCCGAATTGTTGCGAACCTACCAGACCTTCGGCGGGTTGAGCCTCTCGATCTTCCTGGACCGGCCGGTGTCGCTGGTCCTGCTGGCGCTGCTTGGCTTCAGCGTGCTGACGGGCGTGCTGCGACTTGTCCGCCAGAGCCGCCGTGCGCAGGCCTGAGATCCTACGGACAGACCGGGGCGAACCGGCCCCGACGTGCTGAGGAGGCATAACATGAAAATTGCAGTGGTCGGATGCGGTGCCATGGGGTCGGTCTACGCGGCTCTCCTGGCCGATGCGGGACACGACGTGCTCGCCATCGACAGATGGGCGGCCCATGTCGAGGCGATCAATCGCGACGGCCTGGTCGTTGAGGGGGCCAGCGGCAACCGCCGGGTTCGGGTCCGCGCTTTCGAGGCGCCGCCCCCGGGCGAGGCCGTGGACCTGATGATCCTGGCCGTGAAGTCCGCCGCCGCCGGTGCGGCCGCCAAGACGGCGAAGCCGATGATCGGGCCGGACACCGTCGTGCTTACAATTCAGAACGGCCTGGGCGCCGCCGACGAGGTGGCGGCCTCGATCGATCCCGACCGCCTTCTCGTCGGCATCGCTGGCGGTTTCGGTGCCTCTCTGAAGGGACCCGGGCACGCCCACCACAACGGCATGCAGGTGATCCAGATGGGCGCCTATGCCGGCCTCCCGTTCCGCGAGGCCGAAGGCGTGGCGGCGGTCTGGAGCGACGCCGGGTTCCGGACCGAAGCGGTCAACGACATCGCAGCGATGCAGTGGGACAAGCTGATCTGCAACGTCGCCTACAGCGCACCGTGCGCGCTGACGGGATTGACCGTGGGCGAGGCGATGGACGATCCGGAACTCGGTGCGGTCAGCCGCGCCGCCGCCGTCGAAGCCGCGGGCATCGCCCGTGCCCGGGGGATTGCCCTGGATATGGCCGATCCGGTCGCTCGTGTCCGCGCCTTCGCCGGGCGGATGCCGGCTGCGAAACCCTCGATGCTGCTCGACCACGAAGCCGGACGACCCAGTGAAATCGACTTCATCAACGGCGCGATACCGCGTGAAGCGGCAAAGGTCGGGCTGACCGCACCGGTCAACGAGACCCTGACGCGCCTGGTCCGGATGAAGGAACGGGCGTTCGGCCCCGCCAAGGGGATCTGACTTCCAACCGCGCCGAACCGTTTTTCCGCATAACCGAGTCTCTGACGAGCCTGGGAGAGTTTGAGTGAAGATAGCCGACATCGTGACCCGCAGCGTGAAGCTCGAGGGCGCCATTTCCAATGCGGTCGTATCGTTTGACGATCACGACGTGTCCCTCGTCGCCGTTGTCAGCGATGTCGTTCGCAATGGCCGTCCGGTCGCCGGAATCGGGTTCAACTCGATCGGGCGGTACGCCCAGCACGGTATCCTGTCGACCCGCATCCGCCCGCGCATTCTGAACGCGGCTCCGGACTCCCTGCTGGACGAGAGCCGGACACGCTTCGATCCGGCCAGGATCTACGCCGCCGCCATGAAGAACGAAAAGCCGGGCGGGCATGGCGACCGGGCGTCGGCCGTCGGCGCGCTCGAACTGGCGATCTGGGACCTGAACGCCAAGCTCGACGACCGACCCGCCTACGCTGCTGTTGCCGAGGCATTCGGCCGGACGGTTGCGGCAGCGCGTGTGCCGGTCTATGCGGCGGGGGGCTATTACTACGCTTCGGGCGGCGGCAGGACACTGCGGGACGAGCTGCAGGGCTATCGCGACCAGGGCTTCGACGCCTTCAAGATAAAGGTAGGGGGGGCGGATGCGGCCGAGGATCTGGCCCGCATAGAGGAGGCGCTGGCCGTGGCCGGGGCAGGCTCTCGCCTCGCCGTCGACGCCAACGGTCGGTTCGGACTGCACGACGCGCTGACCTTCGGCCAGAGTATCGCGGGCTACGGCCTGCGCTGGTACGAGGAGGTCGGCGACCCGCTGGATTTCGCGCTCAATCAGGCGCTGACGCACAATTACGACGGGGCGATAGCCACCGGCGAAAATCTCTTCTCGCTCCAGGACGTCCGCAATCTGCTGAATTTCGGCGGCATGCGGCCGGGCCGCGACATCTTCCAGATGGATGCCGGCCTGAGCTACGGATTGACGGAATACGGTCGAATTATCGACCTGCTGGAACGCCGGGGATACAGCCGTGAGCAGGTGTTTCCGCACGGCGGACACCTCATAAACCTCCATATCGTGGCGGGGCTCGGGCTTGGCGGTTGCGAGGCCTATCCCGGCGTGTTCAAGCCGTTCGGCGGATTCCCGCCGAGCTGTCCGGTCGTCGACGGAACGGTCTGGCCCAGCGACGCACCGGGCTTCGGGCTGGAGGAGATGCCCGGCATCGCCGCCGCCATCTCCGACCTGCTCGGCTGACGGTTTCGGGGGAGGCGATAAAATGGCGGGTACGCTGTACGACAAGGTCTTCGATGCGCATGTCGTCCGTGAGGTGTCGGAGAACCAGCACCAGATCGCGGTCGATGTCCATCTGATCAACGAAGTGAGCAGTCCGCAGGCCTTCGAGGATCTGCACGAACGCGGACTGACCGTCGCGCATCCCGAACGGACGTTTGCGTGCGCGGACCATTCGATTTCGACGGGCGGCGACGTGCGCCGGTTCGACGACGCGCTGTGCGAGGCCCAGGTACAGCTTCTGGCGCGCAACACACGAGCCAGCAGCATTCCCTATTTCGATCCGATGAAGGCGATGCACGGGATCGTCCATGTCGTCGCGCCCGAACGCGGGCTCACCCAGCCGGGCATGGTGATCGCGTGCGGCGACAGCCACACCTCCACCCATGGCGCCTTCGGAACGGTTGCCTTCGGGATCGGAACCTCGCAGGTGCGCGATGTCCTGGCGTCGCAGTCGCTGGTCATGGAGAAGCTGAAGGTCCGGCGGATCGCGATCGAGGGAGAGCTCGCCTTCGGGGTGTTCGCCAAGGATGTGGCCTTGCACGTGATCCACCGCCTGGGGGCGAAGGGTGGGCTCGGATACGCCTATGAGTTCTGCGGCTCCACGGTCGAGCGGTTCTCGATGGAAGAGCGGATGACCCTGTGCAACATGGCTGTGGAGGGTGGGGCGCGCTGCGGATACGTCAATCCCGACCGGACCACGTTCGACTATCTGAAGGGCCGTGCGTTCGCGCCCGAAGGGGCGGCGTGGGAGGCCGCCGTCCGGCGCTGGCAGGACATCGCGTCCGAGCCCGACGCCACCTGGGACGACGAGGTGGTGGTGAACGTCGGGGACGTCGGCCCGATGGTGACATGGGGGACTTCGCCGGATCAGTCGGTGCCGGTCGACCTGCCGGTGCCCGATCCCGCGGGCGCCGGAGACGAAGAGACCGGCTGGCGCGCGGCGATGGAGTTCATGGGAATGGTTCCGGGGGAACCGGTGTCGGGCACGCGGATCGACACCGCGTTCATCGGGTCCTGCACCAATGGCAGGCTTTCCGATCTCGAGGCCGTCGCGGCATTCCTGCGCGCAACCGACCGTCGTGTCGCGTCGGGTGTGCGTGCGATGATCGTCCCCGGATCGCGCGCCGTGCTCAAGGCAGCGGCGAGCCGGGGGTTCGACACGCTGTTCGAGGAACGCGGGTTCGAACTTCGTGACGCGGGCTGCTCCCTGTGCTGCGGGATGAATGCCGACAAACTGGTCGGGCCGCAGGTCTGCGCGTCGTCGTCGAACCGAAACTTCCGGGGGCGGCAGGGATCGCCCGACGGGCGCACGTTCCTGATGTCACCGGTCATGGTGGCTGCCGCGGCGCTGGCCGGGGAGATAACGGATGTGCGCGCGTTCCCGGACGCGACGCCGGATGGGGGCGGGCGGTCATGACCGGGCGCATCGACATGGTTCGGGGCCGCGGCTTGCCGCTCGCGGGCAACGACATCGACACCGACCAGATCCTCGAGTCGCGGTATCTCAAGCTGGTCACCTTCCGCGGGATCGAGGCGCACGTGTTCGAAAGCCTGCGTCGCGCCGCGCGCGACCGTGGCGACGCGCCTCATCCGTTCGACGACGGGCGTTTCGCCGGGGCATCGATCCTGCTGGTCGGGCGGAACTTCGGCTGCGGCTCCTCTCGGGAGCACGCGCCCCAGGCGCTCTATCGATTCGGCATCCGGGCGATCGTGGGAGAATCGTTCGGCGAGATCTTCGCCGGCAACTGTCTGTCCATAGGACTGCCATGCCTGCCGGTATCCGCCGCGGACGGTCTTTGGCTGCGCAGTCGTTGCGAGGCCGCCCCGGAAACCGAACTCACGGCTGATATCGCCGCGGGACAGATCGTCTCCGGCGACCGGCGAATACCCTTCTGCCTGCCCGAGGGACGGCGTCGACGGTTCCTCGAGGGTTCCTGGGATCCCTTGATGGTCCTTCTCGAAGCGCGCAACCTGGTGGACAGGAAACTTGCCGCGATGCCGGACATCGCGCGAGCGGCGGAAAGCGGCGCCCAAAGGCGGGGCGAATAGACGTCGGCGGCACGCTTTGGATAACCCGCCGGTGCGGTTTGCGCGTGCACGGCTTGGCATCCCCCGACTTGGCATCCCCCGCCTTGGCCGCCTGATTGACATATCATCCAATCGTGCCTAGCGTCCGGCGCGACGGTTCCCCTCGGGGATCAAAAGGGAACGCAGTGAGGGTCGTTCGATCCAAATCTGCGGCTGCCCCCGCAACTGTAAGCGGATAGTCGTCCGTCAATACGCCACTGGGCCTCGGGCACCGGGAAGGCGACGGATCGGTGACAACCCGCGAGCCAGGAGACCTGCCGTCAGCCGTGGTCACACGCGACGACGTCGGACGGGGTGTTTCGATGGTTGGCAAGCCGCCATCGCTTTCGGGCGATGACCGGCGAGACTTCGTTCGCGGTGACGTGCCACCTGGCGTACCGCCCGAGGTCTTGAAATGCCGAAATCCGTTCTCACCGGCTCGTCCGAGCCGCGACTCCATTCCGTTTCCGTTGTCATCCTGATTGCCGCGCTGGCCCTGGCGCCAGCGCCGCGGGCCTCTGCCCAAGACGTCCGGTCGGCGGATGACGAGACCGCTTCCGATGGTCGCTTCGCGCCCGTCAGCGAAGCGGCGGCCGTAACGCTCGACGAGATCACCGTCAGCCCGAACCGGACCGCCACGCCGGACCGCGCGGTGGGCAGCACGGTCACGGTCATTACCGGCGAAGAGCTCGAGGAGCAGCAGATCCGGGTCGTCTCCGACGTGCTACGCCAGGTGCCGGGCGTTGCCGTCAATCGCACGGGCGGAATCGGCGACTTCACGCAGGTCCGCATCCGTGGTGCCGAAGGGAACCAGACGATGGTCCGGATCGACGGCATCGAGATGAACGATCCCGCCTTCGGATCCGAATTCGACTTCGGCAATCTGCTGGTCCAGGACGTCGCCCGCATCGAGGTGCTGCGCGGCCCGCAGAGCGCCCTCTACGGCTCGGATGCCATCGGCGGCGTGATCAATATCGTCACGAGGCGCGGCGACGGGGCGCCGAGCGCCACGGTATCGGCGGAAGGCGGGTCGTTCGGCACCTTCCGCGGCCATGCCTCGGTCAGCGCCAGCGACGACAGGTTCGATCTGCTCGTCAGCGCTGTGGGACTGTCCACCGACGGCATATCCAGCGCGGACGAGGCGAACGGAAACCTCGAGAAGGACGCCTACCGGAACGGAACCGGCCTCATCAAGTTCGGGATCCATCCGACCGAGGATATCGACCTGGCATTCGTCGGGCGCTTCACCAACTTCATGCGGGAAGGCGACGCCGACATCGGCGGCATCGGCCCGATCGACGCCTTCAACGATTCCCGCGGCGAGCAGCTGTTCGGCCGGGTCCAGGGCACCTTCCGGATGTTCGAGGGGCGCTGGGAGCACATCTTCGGCGCGACGCGGACGGACCAGACGACGGACTATCTCGCCGACAAGGCGGTCACCAGCACGTATCGGGGGGACAAGAACAAGCTGGACTATCAGTCGAATCTCTACCTCGAGCAGGAGACGGTCCCGGCGAGCCACACCCTCACGTTCCTGGCCGAACACGAAACCCAAGGCGTCAAGGTGGACAGCCTCTGGTCAAATCTCGACCGGACGATCGAATCGACGGGACTTGTCGGCCAGTACCAGCTCGGGCTGTTCGACAGCCTGTTCGTGACGGCCGCCGTTCGCCACGACGTCAACGATCTCTTCGAGGATGCCGATACCTATCGGCTGACCGGTGCCTATACCATCGACGCAACCGGCACCAAGCTGCGCGCCTCCTATGGCACGGGCGTGAAGAACCCGACCATGTTCGAACTCTACGGGTACACGCAGACCTACCGGGGGAATCCCAACCTCAAGCCGGAGCAGGCGGCCGGCTGGGACGTAGGCATCGATCAGGCCCTGTGGGGCGAACGCGTCGTGGCCGACGCCACCTACTTCGACATGCGCATAACGGACCTGATCACCGGGGCCGGCACGACGTCGGTCAACATGCCGGGCGAGTCCAGGATCCACGGTGTCGAACTCGGTGTCTCGGTGTCGCCTCTCGACAACCTCTTCGTTCGCGCCTCCTACACCTACACCGACGGCAAGGACGCGACGGGTGCAGACCTGGTGCGGCGACCGCCGCATCTGGCGAGCCTCGACGTCAACTACGTGTTCCTCGACGGGCGCGCGAACGCCAATCTCTCGGTCGTCTACAACGGTGCTCAGAAAGACTGGGTCTACGACGCCGTCTACAACAGGTCGGTCCTGACGCTGGACGCCTATACGCTCGTCAACGTCGCCGGCTCCTACAAGCTCAGCGACACCGCCGAACTGTTCGGTCGCGTCGACAACCTGTTCGACGAACAGTACCAGGAGGTCTGGGGCTACGGCACGCCGGGGCGCGCGGCCTATGCCGGCTTGCGACTGGCGTTCTGAGCGATGCGTCGTTTCGCGGCAGTGCACGCAGTCGTAGCGGCGGCCCTGACCGCCCCCGCCCTATTGGCCGCCCTATTGGCGGTCCAGCTCCCGGCGCGGGCGGAGGCGAAGCCCCGGTCCGTCGTATCGATCAACCTGTGCACGGACGAACTGGTGCTGCGGCTGGCCGATCCCGGTCAGGTCAAATCGGTGACCTGGCTTGCCCGCGACAGCCTTGGATCCGCGGTGAGAGCGCTCGCCGGCGCCGTGCCCGTGAACCGGGGGCTCGCCGAGGAGATCGTTCCGCTGTCGCCGGACCTGGTGGTCGCGGGGGTCCATACGACGCGGACGACGGTGGGCTTTCTCAAGCGGATCGGTATTCCCGTCATCGAGCTCGGGGTTCCCGGGACACTGGACGAGGTGCGCGCGCAGATCCGGATGGTGGCGACCGTGCTGGGCAACGCAGCGGCGGGCGAGGCGATGATCGCGGCGCTCGACACGGCGCTGAGCGAAAGCGGGGCCGTGATAGCCGGTTCGCGCCCGACGGCACTGGTCCTGCGTCCCAACGGGTTCACGGCAGGCCGCGGATCGCTCGTCGACACGCTGCTGGACCGCGCCGGGCTGGCAAACCTCGCCGCCGACCTCCAGACGGATGGATTGGGGCAACTGCCGCTGGAGCGGATTGTCGCGGCAAGACCCGACGTCCTGATCATCAACGCGGATGCGGACGCGCCGGAGTCCATGGCGCAGGCGCTTCTCGATCACCCCGCGCTGGCCTCGCTCAAGGAGACCGCGACGGTGGTCGAGGTGCCGACGCGGTTGTGGACCTGTGCCGGGCCGCAGCTGGCGGAGGCGATGGCACTGTTGAAGTCTGCCGCCGCGAAAGCGCGGTCGCGACCGAACCCGCAAACGGAGGCGGCACGATGAGTTCCGATGTCCCGATCGGGCGCCGCCATGCGGCGGAGACCGCGACCCCTGTCCTGCCGGGAACGCTTTGCATCGTATCGGCGATCCTGTTCGTCCTCTCCCTTGCCATCGGATATGTGCCGCTCGATCCGCTTGCCGCGGCCCTGGATGCCATGTCCGGACGCGACACGGTCCGTGCGCTGGTCATGGTGGAGCTGAGGCTGCCGCGCGCGCTGCTCGGACTGATGGTCGGCTTCAGTCTCGGGGCCACGGGCGCCGCGCTGCAGGGATTGTTGCGCAATCCGCTGGCCGATCCGGGCGTCATCGGTGTCTCGGGCGCGGCCGCGCTCGGTGCCGTGATCGCGTTCTACTGGGGCCTGGCCGGATTCCTCTCGATCGGACTGGCGCTCGGCGGGCTTGCCGGCGCGGGCGTCGCGACCGCGCTTCTGCTTCTGCTCGCGCGGCAGGGAACGGGAACGACCGCGCTGATCCTCGCCGGCGTCGCGATCGGCAGCCTGTCGGGCGCGCTGACGGCGTTGGCGCTCAACCTCTCACCCAGCCCCTATGCCGTCATGGAGGTCGTCTTCTGGCTGATGGGGTCGCTCGCCGACCGCAGCCTCGATCACGTGCTGCTGGCCATGCCGTTCATGGCGGTCGGATGGGTGCTTCTGCTGGGCGCTGGCCGGGGGCTCGATGCGCTGTCGTTGGGAGAGGACACGGCGCGCAGCCTGGGCTTCGACGTGGCGCGGCTGCGTGTCCGGCTCGTCCTCGCGTCGGCCTTCACGGTCGGCAGCGCGGTCGCGGTGGCCGGCGCGATCGGCTTCGTCGGGCTCGTCGTCCCTCACATCCTGCGTCCTTTGGTCGGTCACCGGCCGGGCCCGCTTGTCCTGGCCAGCGGGCTTGGTGGCGCCGTCTTGACGCTGGCCGCCGACATTCTGGTGCGTCTCCTGCCGGTTCAGCCCGAGCTCAAGCTCGGCGTCGTCACGGCGATCATCGGCGCCCCCTTCCTGTTCTCGCTCCTGTGGCGCATGCGTGGAGACGTCGAATGAAGATCGCGGCACGCGACATTTCCGTTCGGCGCGGCGGACACACGATCCTGGCGCCGCTGACCCTGACCGTCGACCGGCCCGGCGTCGTGGGATTGATCGGCCCGAACGGCGCGGGCAAGTCGACCTTGCTGAGGGTGCTGGCGGGGCTCGACGCGCCGGATACCGGGGACGTCCGCTACGACGGCCTCACGGCCGACCGGATGGGACGCGATGTCCTGGGATACCGGCTGTCCTACCTGGCGCAATCGGGCCGCGTGCATTGGCCGCTGAAGGTCGAGCGCGTCGTCGCGCTCGGCCGGCTGCCGCATCTTGGGCGCGGGGGCGGGCGCGGGGGCGGGCGCGGCGGCGGCGAGCGTGATCGGGAGGCGGTCGAGTCCGCGATGTCGGCGACCCATATCACGGCGCTGCGGGACCGGCCGGCGGCGACCCTGTCGGGCGGCGAGCGCATGAGAGTGCTGCTTGCCCGCGCGCTTGCCGTGGAGGCCGACGTGCTTCTCGCCGACGAGCCGATCGCCGCACTCGATCCGTATCACCAGCTCGAGGTTCTGGATCTGCTGCGCGATCGCGCCGAAGCCGGAACCACGGTCGTCGTGGTGCTGCACGACCTGTCGCTGGCGCTGCGGTTCTGCGACCGGCTGATCCTCCTGGCACAGGGGCGCTTGCTGGCGGACGACGCCCCGGACGCCGTGCTGACCGATGAAAACCTCGAAACCGCCTATCGGGTCGTCGCACATCGCGTGCGCGCGGCCGGCAAGACCCTCGTCGTGCCGTGGAGCCGGATCGGTTCCGCCGGTCCCGACGCGACACGTTCATGCGAAGGACGATGACGATGACCGACGACACGACCGTAGCTTCGGGCCCTTACGCGGACAGGGCCACCTGTCTTGCGACGGTGATCGCCGAAAAGCTGCGCGACCCCGGCACGGCCTGGAGCCTGGGGACCTTCGGCGCGATCGCGGAGTTCCTGTACGACGATGGCGAGCCGATCGAGCTCGGGACCGCGTCGGATCACGTGTGCGCCGCGACCGACCGCGGCGCGATCCGGCTCGACTTCGACGCCGACATGGTCGCGTTCGCCTACGAAACGCCAAACAGCGCACCGGACCGCTGGTCGCATGCGGTCGCGCTCTGTCTCCCGCGCGCGACGTGCGCGGCGAGCCGCCGGACGGTGCTGACGGAACTCGGCCCCGACGTCGCCGCCGTGCGGCCACGCGATCGCGAGGCCATCCTGTTCGACCTGGGGCTCGGCACGTTGCAGGTCGACGCTTGCGTCCGGGTATCCGACCCGGCCGTCGTCGCACGGTTTCGGGAGTGGTGCGGAACGTCGCTGTTTGCGCCGGGCAATCCGCTGGGTCCGGCGATGCCGGACATCAGTCCGCACCGCGTCTTCACCTGCCGGTTCGGGCGGATCGAGGTGTTCCAACCGATCCCGCCCGCCGACGGCAGGAGCCCCGAGGGGCCGCATACGCATTTGATACCGAAGCTCCTGCGGACCGGACAGACGCACGCCAGGACGGTCCCTATCCCGGAGCATCTGGTGCCGTGCGCCTATATTCATCCGCCGCATCCGGTCGTCGACATCATGGGCAGGGCAAAGCCATTCGACCGGCGTGCTTACGTCGAATTCCAGGCCTTGCTCAGGTCGTTCGGCGATCCGGAGCTGGTTTCCCTGAAGACGCGGCTGCTCATGGCCTTGCATAGGGGCGAGGAACCTGGAGGCGAACCGCCCCGGGGCCGCCATGCCACGGCGACGGCAAAACTCGCCGAGCGTCAGTTCGCGGCCATGAATGCCTTGCAATCATAGTCCGGCCCATCAGAACCGACGGCTCGGCGGCGGTTTCGGCTTCCGTGCCCCGGCTGCCGATCAGCGCTCGAACGCAAGCGGTGAAAGGGCAATCTGCGCGTCAGGATGTTGCTTCTTCGGCATCTGGAAACTCCTCCATACCTGAACAGCGCCCAGGAAAGTCGCACTCGGACGGATCCGTTTTTCGGGTCAAGACCGGCGTGTGAAACACCGCGATCCCTGATCCATGCGATTTAGACGGATGGGGCCCCGGTGGCCGGATCCGGTTCGATCGGAAACGCGAAGCCGGCCTTCACGCGATCCATCACCACCATGGTCTTGAAGCCCTTGATGTCGTGGTTCTCATAGAAGAAGCGGCGAGTGAACTGCTCATAGTCCTCCATGTCCTTGGCGGTGATGACCAGGATGAAGTCGGCATCTCCCGTGACGTAGTAACCGAGCATGACTTCTCGCGTGTTGCGTATCGCCGCCTTGAAACGGTCGACAATATCCGCGCGCTCGCGCTCCAGAGAAACCAGTACGATCATGGTCACGTGGCGTCCGACCGCCTTTGGCGAAACGATCGAGACGTCAGCTTCGATTACCCCCTCGGCACGCAGGCGCTTGAGACGCCGTTGGCAGGCCGTCGGGGAGAGGTGAGCGATCTCCGCCAGCTGTTCGGACGTCAGGCGATTGTTCTTCTGGACCGCCTCCAGGAGATCTGCATCTACGCGATCGAGACTGATCATGCCGTTTTCCTGCGAATTATGGGTCTTATTGCAGGAATTCTGCGTAATTTCATTAATCTGCGCCGTCAAGCGGCTATGTGAAAGCGATATCTTCCGCGTCTGGCGAAGGGGGCAGGCCGTAGGTTTTTCGCTGACGGCTCTTGCTTGCGAGCCGAGCGTTGCGATGGGCGGCCGCATCCCGACGGGAATACTGGAAAGCGCCTGCGACGAAGCGCTCGCGGGAACAGAACTGAAAGGCAGATACGCCATGACGATCGACATCAACGTTATCAGCGAGAAGGACAGAAACTCGGTTCTTCATCCCTTCACGCAGTTGAAGGATTTCGCCACTGGCAAGATCGGTGATCCGACAATCGTGGAGACCGGCAAGGGCATCCGTATTCGGGACGCTCACGGCAATGAACTGATCGACGGCTTTGCCGGCCTGTACTGCGTCAATGTCGGCTACGGCCGCACTGAAGTGTCGGAAGCCATCGCCCGCCAAGCCCATCGTCTGGCGTACTACCATTCCTACGCCGCCCACACGACCGACGAGCTTGCAATCCTGTCGGACCGTTTGGTGAAGATGGCGCCCGGGAAGATGAGCAAGGTCTTCTATGGCCTGTCGGGTTCCGACGCCAATGAGACCAACGCGAAGCTCGTCTGGTACTACAACAACCTGCGCGGCAAACCGACCAAGAAGACGATCATCTCGCGCGAGCGGGGCTATCACGGCTGCAGCGTGATCTCCGGCTCGATGACCGGCATGAGCTTCTATCACGACCATATGGACCTGCCGCTGCCACAGATCGTCCACACCGGCGTTCCGCACCACTACTGGGGTGCCAATCCCGGCGAGACTGAAGCTGAGTTCTCGGCCCGCCGGGCCGCAGAACTCGACCAACTCATCGAAACGCTAGGTCCCGACAATGTCGGCGCCTTCATTGCCGAACCGGTGCTCGGCACCGGTGGCATCACGCCTCCGCCGGAAGGCTACTGGGCGGCCATTCAAGCCGTGCTCAACAAACATGACGTGCTGCTGATCGCCGACGAGGTCATCACCGGTTTCGGCCGAACCGGCTCCATGTTCGGTTCCCAGCGTTATGGCATGGAGCCGGATCTGGTCACGATCGCGAAGGGCCTGACGTCCGCCTACTTCCCGCTCTCGGCCTCGATCGTCGGCGAGAAGATCTACAGGGTGATGGAAGAAGGTGCTGACCGCGTTGGCGCTTTCTCGCACGGCTACACGTATTCCGGCCACCCGATTGGTGCCGCGGCCGCGAATGCGGTTCTCGACATTGTCGAGACGGAGGATCTGCCGGGCAATGCGCATCAGGTCGGTGCCTATTTCCAGGCCCAGCTGAAAGACAGGTTCGCGCAGTTTCCTATCGTGGGCGAAGTGCGCGGCGTCGGCCTGATGGGGGCGATCGAGTTCGTCGGCGACCGCGAGGGCAAGAAGCGCTTCGACCCGTCCCTAAAGGTCGGACCGCGTGTGTCGAAGGCGGCGCGCGACAGGGGCCTGATAGCCCGGGCTATGCCGCATGGCGACATTCTGGGCTTCGCACCACCGCTTGTGACGACCAAGGCGGAGATCGACGACATCATCTCGATTGCCGAAAGCGCGGTTCGCTCGGTGATGGACGAACTGGTCGGCGAAGTTCAGACGATCTGAACGAGTATCGACCGGAGGAAACGTCAACGTCCCGTCCGGATCGGCGAGGCGCGTGCATCTCCAATTCCGCTCCGCGCCGGGGCCACTTCGGTGCTGGCGTGGCTTTGGAATGAGCGGCCACGGGCCCCGTCCGATTCTCCTCTGATGCTCCACGCGCAGACCCAAGAAAGAATGCTGTCGAATGAATACCGTCACACGTCACGTTGCCGAAGACACGAACGCGCTTCCCATCTTCAATCCCTTCGACGGAAATCTGGTGGGCTCGGTGGAAACACGCGAAGCGCACGAGATCGAGGCGCTCATGGCGCGTGCCCGTCGCGGCGCTTCTCTCGCCCGCGGCCTGCCGCGTCACCAGCGCGCGAGCATCCTGGAAGAGACGGCGCGGATCATCGAATGCCGACGCGACACCTTCGCGAACACCATCGTGATGGAAGCTGGCAAAACGATTGTCCAGGCGCGCAAGGAGGTGCTGCGCTGCGTCAATACGCTGAAGCTCTCCTCCGACGAAGTGAAGCGGAATGCCGGTGAGATTGTTCCGTTCGATGCCTATCCCGGATCGGAGCTGCGTCAGGGCTGGTTCACGCGCGAGCCGCTCGGCATCATCGCCGCAATCACGCCCTACAACGATCCGCTCAATCTGGTGGCTCACAAGCTTGGACCGGCGATCGCCGGCGGCAATGCCGTACTGCTCAAACCATCGGAACTGGCGCCGCTGTCGGCAATCAATCTTGTCTCGGCTCTCGTCGAAGCGGGTCTGCCCGAAGAGATTGTCACGTTAGCGGTCGGAGGCGTTGAGCTCGGCAAGGCTCTCGTCTCGGCCCGCGATGTTCGCATGGTATCGTTCACGGGCGGCTTTGCCGCCGGCGAGGCGATCTCAAAAACGGCCGGGCTGAAGAAGCTGGCCATGGAACTGGGCGGCAACGCCCCAGTCCTCGTCATGGCAGATTGCGATTTTGCCAAGGCGGTCGAAAGTTGCGTTTCTGGAGCCTTCTGGGCTGCCGGACAGAACTGTATCGGCGCCCAGCGCATCCTCGTTCAGTCGAACCTCTACAATCGCTTCCGCGATGCGTTTGTCGCCGCAACCGAAAGGCTGAAGGCGGGCGACCCTTCCCTCGAAGACACCGATGTAGGGCCGATGATCTCCAGGCAGGCAGCCCAGCGCACCGAGGCGGCTGTCAACGAGGCGATAGCTGCCGGTGCGACACTGCTGTGCGGAAATCGTCGCGAAGGTTCGCTCTATCATCCGACCGTGCTGGAAGGCACGCCGCTGAACTGCGCCCTATGGCATGACGAGGTGTTCGCCCCCGTGGTCCTGCTCACACCGTTCGAAACGCTCGACGAGGCGATCGTTATGGCGAACGGTCCAGACTACAGCCTGCACGCCGGCATCTTCACCAACAATCTGGCGGACGCGCTCGACACAGCCGGGCGGATCGACGCTGGCGGAGTGATGATCAACGATTCCTCTGATTACAGGTTCGACGCCATGCCGTTCGGTGGCTTCAAATATGGCAGCATGGGAAGGGAAGGCGTTCGATTTGCCTTCGAGGAAATGACCCAGCCGAAGGTCGTCTGCATTAACCGCGGCTAGGCTGATCACTCTGTTCCATGACGCAGGATTGGCGCGGGCGCATGCACCGGGGACGTGCAGACATGCTCCCGGGGGCGCCTGCTCAGGTCTCAAAGACGCTTCAAGGTCCTGGCGGGGCCATCAATGATGCATGAGGGGAAACTCTGACGTGAGTACACGCATAGAGTCGGATCTGCTTGGCGAGGTCCGGCTTCCGGTTGAATGCCTCTATGGGGTTCACACCGCAAGGGCGGTCGACAACTTCGATGTTTCCGGAGTCCGCCTCCACGACTTTCCGGAATTCATCGTGGCCTTGGGGATGGTCAAGAAAGCGGCCTTGGCCGCCAACATCGAACTGGGGCTGATCCGAAGCGACATCGGTGCTGCCATTGATCAAGCCTGCGACACGCTGATCAGCGGCGAAACGCTCAAGCCGCATTTCCCGGTCGACATGATGCAGGGCGGTGCCGGGACCTCCACCAACATGAACGTCAACGAGGTCGTTGCGAACCTCGCCCTACTCGCCGCCGACAGGCGGCCGGGAGACTACGCGGCGATCCACCCCAACGATCACGTCAACCTCTCCCAATCGACCAACGATGTCTATCCGACCGCGATCCGACTGACCGTCGCACGTGGCGTCGAGACGCTGATGACCAGCATGCGCGAGCTCGCCGCTGCATTTCGGCGCAAGGGCAACGAATTCATTGACGTCATCAAGGTCGGGCGGACTCAGCTTCAAGATGCCGTTCCAATGTATCTCGGGCAGGAATTCGATGCCTTCGCCGAGACAATAGAGGAGGATGTCCTTCAGCTTCAGAGCGCGGTTCGGCTGATGGCGGAGGTCAATCTCGGTGGTACGGCCATCGGAACGGGCGTCAATGCGCCGAAGGCATTCTCAACGATCGCCTGCGGGTATCTGTCAGAGATCTCCGGTGTGGCGGTTCGGCCGGCCTGCAATCTCGTCGAGGCGACATCCGACACGGGCGACTTCGTTACCGTCTCGGGCACGCTCAAGCGCATCGCAGTCAAGCTCTCGAAGATCTGCAACGATCTCCGTCTGCTTTCCAGCGGTCCACGCGCGGGCTTCGGCGAGATCAGGTTGCCGGCAGTTCAGGCGGGTTCATCGATCATGCCTGGCAAGGTCAATCCGGTTATGCCGGAGATGATGAATCAGGTCGGTTTTCAGGTCATCGGGAACGATCTGACCGTGACCCTGGCTGCGAGTGCCGGCCAGCTGCAGCTGAATGCCATGGAGCCGGTTATCGTGCTCAATATCCTGCAGTCGATGCGCTTGCTTGCAAATGGCATGGATACCCTGCGCACACGCTGCATCGACGGGATCGAAGCGGACGTAGAACGTTGCAAGTCGCTATACGATGGCTCGCTGACCCTGGCCGCCGCGCTAAATCCGATCGTGGGATACAATAGGGCCGCCGAGATGGCGAAGCTTGCGCTGCGCGAAGGCATCGGGTTGAGGCAGGCGGTCGAGGCGGAGTGTGCACTGACCCCGGTCCAAATCGATTCGATTTTCGCGCCGGTGTTGGCGAGAGATGAGTGACCTCGAGCAGGGCTGTACGGTATTCGGTTCCTGAATGCCTCCGGTGACTTGCAGTCTTCGTCCTCGCGGCCGGCCATCATCCCCGGCAACCGCCCGGCATCCTCCGTTTTCAGCGTCGGTACAGCCGCCCAGCTGGACCGTCGGACTTTCCTTGGCGTCCCGCCCATCCCGATGGTGCAGATGGAGCGGGGGTGATTGCGCCGCGCGCGGTCAAGGCCTTGTGCCGCTCGCCGCCGGAACCTTCTTCCAACAGGTGCGGGAGGCAGTATGCGATCCTGCTTTTTACGGGCAGCGGTACGGCCATTGCGGCGCCAGCTGTGACCATAGTCATTCTTGCCGCTTGGCCCCCCATATCGTGACGTTCCCGGGATCATAGGATCGGGGAAACTATGTTGATTTCACTCCCACCCCTCCACGCCAGAACCGGGCCTGATCATGGGGCCGTGCCAACTTACATCGTGGTGGAGCGCGCGTTGCGTTGGGGGCCAAGGATGATCAACAAGGCAGGAGGCGTCGACCTCAATGAAACGCACGCCCGGCCAGTACGAGGGGGCGGCACGTCGCCGGCACCATTTCCCGAAAGACGTTCGGGCCCGGCACGTTTGAACGATCGTCTGGCTCATCATTCGAGTGGATCTGTCGGCGGCGCAATGCGCCGTGCGGCACGTTTCACGACTTCTAGACATCAAAACTGGACAGAGGGGCGCGAGGGCATGTTCGACAGGCCACCCGCAGCATCGAGGGCGCGCGCCGTGGAATGCCGGAGGGCAGAGCAATGACCAAGAGTGCAATCATCTGTGGTGGCGGCATCAGCGGTCTGACCGCGGGGATATACCTGGGACGGATGGGCTGGGATGTAACGGTTTGCGAGAAGGATGCCGAATTGCGCACAGCCGGCGCCGGCCTGAATCTCTGGCCGAATGGAATCCGGGTTCTCGAGAAGATCGGTCTCCGGCCCGCGCTCGAAAAGACCGGTGTGTTCCTGGACCAGTATCGTACGTTTTCCTCGGAGGGCGAGCTGATTGCGGTCGAGGATGTCAAGGGGTGGCGCGAGACGTACGGGGCGCCGCTCTATGGCGTTCATCGCCGGCATCTAAGCAAGATGCTCTCCGATGCTCTCGGTCGTCACAATCTCCGCCTCGGTCACGAAGTCGCTTCGGTTCAACAAGATGATGCCGGGGCCGTATGCACCTTTGGCAACGGCGAGACCATAAGGGGCGATGTGGTTCTTGGCGCCGACGGTGTCGCGTCCGCTGTCAGAAACTCGCTCTTCGGACCGCAGGAGTTCAGCGCCGACGAGCGGGTGCGCTGGCGTGGCCTGTTCAATGTCGCCGACGTCCATGCGGATCCGAAAACGGAAGTGGAGGTCTGGGGAACGGATGGGCATTTCGGCTACCTGCCCATGGGTGGCGGAAAAGCCTACTGGTTCGCCGCGGCCGACGGTGTCACGCAGAACGTGGAGGAGGTTACCGGCTTCTTCGGCGGCTGGCACGGAAGCGCTGTACCCGCCATCATTGCCGCGACCAACACGTCGACCATCATCCGGAACGGTCTCCGGGATTTCGTCCGTCCCCTGAAGAACTGGTCCAAAGGTCGGGTCACCCTTGCGGGAGATGCAGCGCACCCGGTGTTGCCCGGCATGGCTCAAGGGGCGAACCAGGCTCTGGAAGACGTCGATGTCCTTTGCCAGTGCCTCGGGTCCTACGACGGTGTCGAGAGCGCTTTGGCTGCATATGAGAGCGTTCGCATTGCCCAGGTTGCGCCCGTGGTCAAAGGGTCGCGCGCACTGTTCGACTTTGAAGGGCAGAACGAAGTGGCGAAGGGAAACAAGAACCCTCTTTTCGACCGGTACCATCGGCTGGCCGAACGGCGTGTCATCTAATCTGATGAGATCCCAAACGCTCGCTTGGTCGTACCGGGCCGTTAAACGAAAACGCGCTGATCAAAGAACACCCTACGGTGCCGAGGCGACCTTGGCCGGAGGAACCCGGCCAGCCCTGCATGGGCACCGGGAGCGTGTTCGGTTGCGCACGCCGGCGTCGGGCCCGCACGAGAGTATGCGGCACGACCGGGCGCAGATCGCTGCCCGGACCCTTCCGGTTCGATCGCATCAGTCGCCACATGAAATTCAGCGACGCGCACCTGCTGCTACCGGTGGCGGAGGTCGTTGCGCCGCTCGGCTGACATGACTTCAGTCACGGTTGTGGCACCCCTCCGCGGCCCCATAGCGTTCCAACTATCGCGCGGACCGTGGCTGACTCCATTCATGCAGGGACAACTTCCGTGGATTGGTACTCACTTGCATTCCAGATCATCAACGGCTTCGTGTGGGCGATGTTTCTCGGCCTCATCGCGTTGGGGCTGAACGCGGTATTCGGCCTTCTCGGCTTGCTGAACATGGCGCACGGCTCGGTCTACGCCGTTGGTGCCGTCATCGCGTGGTACTCGGTCAATCAGTTCGGCAGTTTCTGGGTGGCTGTCATCGTGGCGCCGCTGGTTGCCGCGATCGTGAGCATTCCCGTTTACCGCTTCGTGCTCCGGCCGACGATCGGCAAGGACATGTTGGTCGGGCTTGTCGCGACGTCGGGTTTGCTCTTTGTCATCAACGACGCGATGCTGGCCATTTTCGGGGGATCGCCGCGCCTGGTGCAGCCGCCGATCTCCGGCGCGGTGAGCATTCTCGGCTTTTACTATCCGACCTACCGCCTGGTCGCCGCCGGGCTCGCCATCGGCATCCTCGTCGCGTTCTGGGTCTTCCTCAAATCGACCTCCATCGGTCTCTGGATCCGCTGTGTTGCGCAGTCACCGACACTTGCGATGGCGTCGGGCGTGCCGGTTGAGCGCGTCTACAGGGTCATCGTCGTGCTAAGCGCCGCGCTGGCCGCCCTGGCGGGCGTGCTCGTCGCGCCGATGACAATGGTAAGCCACCAGATGGGCATGTCGGTTCTCGGCCCGGCCTTTATCGTCGTCGTTGTCGGCGGACTGGGTAGCCTCGGGGGCGCCGTTGCGGCCGCCGCGATCATGGGCGTCGCGCGGGGCGTCTTGTCCGTGTTCGTCTCCCCGACCTACGCCGAGGTCGGAGCAATCGCGCTCTTCCTGCCGCTGCTTCTGATGCGTCCGAATGGACTCTTTGGGGGGCGGGCATGAGAGACCGGATCGGCGTCATCCTGTCAATCTCGGTACTTGCCGCAATTTGCGCGGCTGCGCCACTGCTCGGCGAATTCTGGAGCGGGGTACTGGCGCGATACGTGAGTTGGATGTTCCTCGCGATCAGTTTCACGCTGGCCTATTCGTACGCCAACATTCCAAGCGTGACGCAAGCGACGATCTTCGGAGCCGGAGCCTATGTCGCCGTGTGGCTCAGCATATGGCTGCAGGGAAACCTGTTGCTGATCATGTTCGCCGGCGCCGCCGGAGGCGCGTTGGTAGCCCTGGTGTTCGGCAGCCTCGTGTTGCGTATGTCCCATGCGGGCGCGGCGATTGGTACGATCATCTTCGCCGTCACCTTCTCGGTCCTTGGCAGCGCGACGGTCGCGGTGACGGGCGGGGCGGACGGCTTGCCGCTGCCCAATCATGATTACCACCTGATCGGCTTCCCGATCAGCGTCGGCCCGAATATCGAGATGCTGCTGCTGAGCGCGGCCATCCTCGCAGCGGTTCTCATTGGCTACTGGGTGCTTTCGGGCACCGATACCTGGCGCGTCGTGCGGGCCGTGCAGCAGAATGCCGTGCGTGCGCAGGTGCTCGGCTACAATTCGGCCTATTACCGGCTCTCCGTGTTCACCGCCGCCGGCGGTCTCGCCGGCCTCGGCGGAGCGCTCTATGCGCTGATCTCCCGTCACGTCGCAATCGATGTCGTCAGCCTGTCCATGTCGCTGAAATCGATCCTGTGGGCTGCCGTGGGCGGCGTCACTTCGGTCTACGGCGGCCCGATCGGCGTGTTGGTCGTGCAATTGACGTCAGAAATCCTGGCTCGCTGGACCGTCCGCGTCGATCTCATCATCGGGCTCATGCTGATCGCGATCGCCTTGTGGCTACCACAGGGCGTGATGGGGCTGAGAAACCACAAACGCCGTTGAACTAGAAAACAGAAAAGGGGAAACGCCATGAACACCAAAGTTACTCGCCGCCACTTTCTCGCGTCGACTGCCGCTGCCGTCGCTTCGGCAGGGGTGCTTGGATCGACAAAACGATCGATTGCCGCGCCGGCGTCGGGCGAGCCGATCGTGATCGGCCATCAGTGCGAGCTGACGGGCTGGGACGCTGCCACAGGGTACTGGCGCGACAAAGCCGCTACCGGCCTCACCAAGTGGATCAATGACACCGGCGGTATAGCCGGCCGACCGATCAAACTGGTGACCGTCGATACGAAGTCGGACGTGGACGCAGGCGTGACCCAGCTTCGCAACCTGATCCTCGAGGAGAAGGTCGACTTCGTCATCGGCTCGGAAATTTCGTCCATAGCTCTCGCGAGCAACAAGATCGCCAACGAGAACAAGACGCTCTACATGACGATGAGCACGTCCGAGGCGACGACTGCGAACGGCAACGCGGTGCCGTATCAGTTTCGGATGACGACCAACTCCGCGGCGACCGCCGCCGGCGCCGCGCAGAAACTGGTCGAGTCGATCGGCAAGCGCTGGGCGACGTTCTTTGCGGACATCAAGTGGGGACAGTCCGAACGGGACTGGTGGCAGACGGGCGTCACGGCTGCCGGCGGTGAGGTCACCTCGGCTACTGCGATCCCCGTCGATGCCGCCGACCTTCTGCCGTTCGTGGCGCGGATCGACCGCTCTGTCGACGGCATTTACATCCCGGTGCTCAATGCACTGCAGGCCGTGCAGTTGATCCGGAGTTCGGGCTACCCGCAGAAGATCGTCCTCGCGGGACTGAGCTTCTCGCTGTTCGACTACCGGGAACTCGGTCCGCAGGGGGAGGGCACCTTCGGTATCGAGACGGCCCCGATTGCGCTGGCGGACATGCCGTCGTCCGAGATGGGCGCCATCTACAAGGCCCTTGGCATCGACGAGAACGGTATCGAGACGGCGAGTGGCAAGGCGGCGGGTGGATCAATGATCCGCGGGATCGCGCAATCGCTTGGCTTCATCAAGGCGAATGTCGAACAGAGCGGCTGGACGACGAAGGACGACACGGCGGCTCTGATCAAGCATGCCGAGACGGTCCCCACCTATCAGCGCGGACCACTATTCCCGCTCGGCGATGTGAGCATGCGGGCCGAGGACCACCAGGCGTTCATGGACATCTATCTGCTGCAGATCCGGGATGGCCTGCTGTCAAAGTTCGATGTCGCGCCTTGGCAGAGCACGCTCTACCCCGCGGACGTCGACCTGACGAAGGGGTGAGACTTGCGCTCTCCAGAAGATCGGTACGTATTCCGGGTCGAAGGCATCAGCAAGTCGTTCGGTGCCTTCCACGCCCTGAATGATGTTTCGCTCGAAGTGAGCGCAGGCGAGATCCGCGCGATCATCGGCCCCAACGGCGCGGGCAAGACGACGTTCATCAACATCGTCAGCGGTGTATTCGGGCCGACGCGGGGTCGCGTCTGGCTCGACGGGGAGGATGTCACCGGTCGTCCCGCGCAACACCGTGCCAGGCGCGGCCTGGCACGTACATTCCAGATTACCAGCCTGTTTCCCGGAATGACCGTGGCCGAGCACATGCACCTGGCTTCGCGTGGAATGGACGCCGACGGCACCCGCCGCTCCGCGCTGCTCCACCTTACGGGCCTGGAGGCGCTAGCCGACAGGGAAGTCAATACGTTGTCGCATGGCGACCAACGTATCCTCGAAATCGCAATGGCCCTGGCTACGGACCCGAAGGTTCTGCTGCTCGACGAACCGACAGCGGGCATGAGCATCGCCGAGACGGACAGGATGATAGGACTTATCCAGGATCGTCTGCGGCGGCAGGTCTGTGCGGTGATCATCGAACACGACATGAACGTCGTCAATCAGACCGCCGACCAGGTGACCGTCCTGGCGGCCGGCGCCGTTGCGGCTTCGGGTATTCCCGGCGATGTCTTGCGCGACCCCTTTGTGAAGGAATTGTACCTTGGAAGCGCTGCGGGCCACTAACCTCAAGGCATACTACGGCAAGGCGCAGGTCCTTCACGGCATCGACCTTGTCGCGCAACCGGGAACGGTCACAGCTATTCTGGGCCGCAACGGCGCCGGCAAGACGACCCTATTGCAGTCCGTTATGGGACTTGGGCCGCGGATCGAGGGTGAGGTCACGATCCTTGGCGAACCCGCGCGTGGCCTGACAACAGATGCGATCGCGCGCCTCGGGGTCGCCTACATGCCCCAGGATGTCAGGGGCTTCCCCAAGCTGTCCGTGCGCGAGAACATCCAGGTGGCCGCGAGCACGGTTCGTTCGCCCAGACCCTTGTCCGAGATCCTGGAAGTGCTTCCGGAGATCGAACCAAAGCTCGATTCTCCGGCTGGGACCCTGAGCGGCGGTCAGCAGCAACTGGTCGGTATCGCTCGCAGCTTGTCGATGCGCTGCCAACTGCTTCTCATGGACGAGCCCACAGAAGGCCTGATGCCCAGGCTCGTCAGCCAGATCGGTGTCGTGTTGCGACAGCTGGCATCCGAAGGGGTGGCGATCGTCATCGTGGAGCAGAACATCGGACTCATGCTCGATATCGGCGACGTCGTTCATATCGTCGAGAAGGGCGTGATCAAGTGGCGTGGGACGCCGCAAGACGTGGTCTCGGCACATGTGCTGGACCACTACATGGGCGTAAGCCCCGCCGAAACTTCACAAGAGGCATGATCGTAATGAAAGTTGCATTTCTGGGTGCGGGTTTGATGGGCGAGCCGATGGCAGGTCATCTGCTGCGCGCCGGCCACGAGGTGTTCGTAACCGTCAATCGCAACCGCGAGCCCATCGAACGGCTGGTGAAGGCAGGGGCCGTTGAAGTCGGCTCTCCCGCCGAAGCCGCCGCTGCTACTGACGTCGCACTGATGATCCTGCCGACGTCGCACGAGGTGGAATCCGTCCTGTTCCGCGACGATGGCATCGCTGCCGGGATGCCGCCCGGCTACCTGGCCGTGGATATGGGGACCTGCTATCCCGCCGACACGCGACGCCTGGCCGAGCAATTTGCCGCGGCCGGCGGCCGCCTGATCGATGCGCCCGTCACCGGTGGAACCGAAGGCGCGCGCGATGCAACGCTCTCCATCATGGCAGGCGGTGATATCGCCGCCTTCGAGCAGATCCGTCCGTTGTTGGAAGCCTTCGGCAAACATCTCTACCATTTCGGCGAGATCGGCTCCGGCCACGCAGCCAAGCTCGTCCAGAACATGATCGGCTTCATCGAGGTGGCCGCGGTGGCGGAAGGCCTCGCGCTATCGAAGGCGCTCGGACTGGACTCGGCACCGTTCTTCGACATGCTCACCAATTCGCACTCCAACAGTCCGATCATCCAGTGGATGGTCCCTAAGGTCTTCGCCGGAGAGTTCGAGGCAGAGGCGCGCCTCGACATTGCCTACAAGGATATGAGCCAGGCGGTTAAGCTAGGGCGCGAGGCGACAAAGCTTCCGCTCGGCATCGCGAACGCGGCGACGGAGGTTTACCAGCTCGGTCGTGCGCTCGGCTATGGCGCGCTCGACAGCACCGCCGTCGTCAAGGGACTGGAACACATTCTCGGCGAAGAGATCCGCGTGGCCACGCCACCCGGGGATGCAACCAAGCGACTTGCTGACGAGGCTCGCTAGTCCGCGAACGGAACCTATGGACAGCGCCGACAATCACCCCTGGGCGTCGGTTTCAATTCTGGACGAATCGCCGCTGAACTCCAGGGACAACCCCTGCCCGATTCTGATCGCGGACGACCTGCCTCTCGAGGCTGTCCGCGTATTCCGTAGCGCATTTTCCGACGTGTCTGTTCTCGCCAGTCGTGACCACACGGTCCCGGGTCTGCTGGCGGCAGCGGAGGGCGTGCGCGTGGTCGTCACCACCCCCAGGTACACACTGGACGATGCGCTATTCCGAGCGTTGCCGGATTCCGTCGAGATCATAGCGCTCTATTCGGCCGGCCATGACCACGTCGATATCGAGGCGGCACGTCGCCATCGCAAAGCGGTGATCAACACACCGAACGTCCTCGCCGATTCGGTAGCCGATTTGGCGATGACGCTTCTGCTTGGCGCGGCGCGTCGCGTTGTCGAGGGGTTCGACCTTATCCGATCCGGCACCTGGTCCGGCTTCGCCCCGACACTGCTGCTTGGCAGAGAGCTGAGGGGACAGGTCCTCGGCATATACGGGATGGGCAGCATCGGCCGCGAGGTCTCCACGAGAGCCCAGGCCTTCGGCATGAACATCGCCTACCGCAGCCGGACACAGCTGCCGCGTTCGGTCGAGTATGGCGCCCGTTTCATCGCCGATGATCGGGATTTTCTCGGGTCCTGCGATATTCTCCTGTTGTCGGCCTCCTTGACGCCACACACCCGCAAGTTCTTGAACGCGGAGCGGATCGCTTGGCTCAAGCCGGGGGCCATTGTCGTCAACATCTCGCGCGGCGAACTGATCGACGATAACGCGCTCATCGAGGCGCTTATGTCCGGGCATGTCGCCGCTGCCGGGCTCGACGTCTTCGACAACGAGCCGACGGTCGATCCGCGCTATCTTCGGATGCCTAGCGTCTTCGCGCTGCCGCATATCGGAAGTGCGACTGTCGAGGGCAGGGTATCGATGGCCGACGTGCTGGTGGAGGGCATCGAGCGTCTTCTGGTTGGCGAAGAGCCTTCGAACCGCCTCGCCTGAAAGCGGCCCGGAGGCTGGTCTCGACTAATGAGCCTCCAGCTCGCATTCGGAGTTCTCGATCGCAATCAGCGTCGACAGGAACTGGTGGAACAGCTCGCGTTCGGTTGTGATATCGAGCTTGTAGTAAAGTCGCCAGCGGTGGTTCTTGACCGTACCGACGGAAACACCAAGCTGTTTCGCGATTGCCGCATTGGGCAGACCCACGAACGACAATCTAACGATCTCGGCCTCGCGAGGCGTGAGTTCCTTCTGTCGGCAGAAGGCCTCGAGCGCGGCGTCGCCGGACGTCGCCAACGGCCCTGGCGAACGGTGTTCAAGGATCACCAGATGCCCGCACGGCGCCAACGAAAAGTCGGGTGGAAGTTGCTCCCAGTGGATCACTTGTTGCCCGTCGAGCTGCAGGTGGCCTGGTCCGGAGTCGGCGATCTGCCGGACGACCTGCGGCAGCGCGTTCGCCGCATCCGTGTTGTTCGACCAGGCTTCGTTGGCGTACGCCACGTCTCCGCGCCGGTCGAGCACGAGCAGCGCGTCCCCGAAATTCTCGGTCAGCCGCTCGCGACCGAGCGCCCGTGCCGCGGAGAACAGCCGGTCCATGTGGAGCTTGTGCAGCGCATCCAGTAGAGGCAGGAAAGCGTTGGCCAAATTGTAATCCTGGGGCTCAAAACGGACCCGATGGCGCTCGCAGCAGAACGCTATCGTCACGCCACCATAGGCCGGCAAGACCACCGCGATCTCATCGAAGATCGACATCTTGCTCAACTCGAGGAAGTACTTCTCATCGATTTCGTGGGCGAGGGACCGAAGGTTGACGACCGTCGGCGCAACGCTCGAGCGGACGTGTCTGTGCAGCGGATCAATGCGGTAGATGCCGGCGAGGTAGAACGCGACTCCGTCATCGTTCAGGGCCTCGTTCACAATGAAGGCAGGCTTGTCATAGGCAGAGTAGCGCATGACCAGCCGTCGCTTGCAGCGAAGCGCACCGGCCAGCATCTGGGATGCCCGGTCGTAAAATTCCGGCTTGCCGACGAAGCGGATCATATCCGCAAGTTCGCAGAGCACGGCACTCTGGCCTGCTATGCCGGGAGGGTCGATGCCTGACTCGTTCTCCACGCCAGCCAAGCCCTCAATCCGCCGTGCCGCACATAGGAGCCGGGGCTACCAGTGTGGGCCATTGCCGGCATTCGCCGGCTTGCCTTTGTCCAGAAGACCACTGGCAGCGAAAGGGGGCCATGCCGTCAGCCTGTAGACAGGGCATTGGCCTGCAGATCACGCTCCGGTGCGGCTCGCGCCAGCGTGTGCGTGGCGCTGAATAGGAGTGCGGCGCCTTTACCCCCCGTGTTCGCACTGTCCCGCCCCTCCGGGCCGATGATGCAACTCATGCCGGTATACTGCAGTTCACCCTCCTGACCGCACAGATTGGCGTGGGCGACGCAAACGCCGTTCCCCGGCGCACGACTGCACACCGGAGTCCGTGGAACCTCGAAACTGGGGACCGTGTCTGCCGTTTAGACAAAGATTCTTCTTCTCCGGCCCTGGCGAGCGACCGGGCCTTTTCATGGAATTCTCTATCGTAGCAGAAGTCCGGCCTGATTCTGTGGGAGCGGATCGCGACGATGGTGCTGAGCGCGCGTCGCCCACCCCTTTCGGGCACTCCGAAGACGGTTCCTATCGCGGGTTCGCGCGATACATCGGCAAGCGCGCCGAGGGATGGCGCGTCGATGCTCGCGGCGACGGCTGCAGCCGTGGCGGCAGCGCGTCCCACCGAAGCGATGGTCCCATTCCTGGAGCTATTTGACGGGAGGCCTTGGCAAACTGCGAGCATGGTGAGTCTCCCGGCTGATCTCGTGGACGTTTACGGGAGCAGGGTGTTCATCGAGTGGTGGTTGCGGCAAGGGTCTCGAGGACTAGCCTGACGGCCAATCTCGAGGTGATTCCGTCATGGTCGTAAGGCGGCGAAACTTCAACGACATCCAGGCCGCCTAGCCCGCCTCTGCCGAGTTCGGATACGAGGGCGATGGCCTCGCGGGAGGTGAGTCCGCCGGGGGCCGGGACGCCTGTGCCGGGCGCGTAGGCGCCGTCGATCGCGTCGATATCGAAGGTCAGGTAAACGCTATCGGTGCCGGCCCCGGCGATTGCCCGGGCTTCACGGCCCACTGCGATCGGCCCCTTTTCCATGATCGTTTCGAGGGGCATCAAAGAGATTCCTTGTTCGCGAGCGTATTCGAGCTCCGCCTTCGGATTGAGCCAGCCGTTGGTGCCGATGATGACGATCTTGCGCGGATCGAATCCGGCATCGATAGCGCGCGCGATCGGGCAGGCATGGTTTAGCTCTTCGCCGCCGACGTCGATGGCAGTGTCGAAATGACTGTCTACAAGGATCAATCCAGGGTTGTCATGGTGTTTGCGAAACGCCCGCGCGCAGGCAATTGTGACCGAGTGGTCGCCACCGAGTACGACCGGCATGGCGCCGCCCTTGAGTACGTCAAGGATCATTGCTTCAGCGCGGTCCATCGTGCGTATTGCCGCCCCGGGGACGACTGGGACATCGCCGCAATCGGCGAACTTGTAATGCTCCCTCAGATCGAGATTGAGATTCGCGTTGTAGAAGCTGAACTGATCGCTGGCTTCCCGCAGGGCCCGGGGCCCATAGTTTGCCCCGGTCCGACTGATGCACATTGCGTCCCAAGGGAAGCCGAGAAAAGCGACGTTGATCCCGTTTTCGGTGATGGTCTGCGCGTCCGCTGCGACATGCGGCAGGCGCATGAAAGTGCCGCCGCTGCCAGCATGAAGTAATCCCGCAAATGCGTTGAACTCTTTAGCGGTCGTGCCGGACATTAGTCACCTCTTTATTGTTGGGGCGAAGCTTTTCCTCTCTTCAGGGAAGGGTGTGGAGTTTGTTTCAAGCCGCCAATGGTGGCTCGCGTCACCATGGCAAAGGTGGGACAGGGCCGGGGGGCACCAAGCCCGTTCACGGCAACGTTCAGGCTTTCGGTAGGTCTTATGCCGCGTTGAGAAATGGCCGGAGGCTGGCCCAGTCTTTCTCCAATCACCTGCCAAAGGTACGGAGGCAGCGGAATCCCTGCGCCATAAATTGACCGATGCGGTCGCCGAGGTAGGGGGGGTGTCCAGGATGCGACGCAATAGGTTCGTCGACCAGCCGAACCACCGACCGATTTCTGATCGTGGGCGCCCGACCCGGCGGTGTTGGCGAGGCGCCTGAAACCCCGGTTGCCTTCGTGCAGTCGTCCATCACCAGAACGCGTACCTCCCAGTCCTTCAGATATCCAGATCCGATGCTCGCGCATGGCCGCGGTCACGTCCCGTCGTGTCCTGGAGCGGGATAAGCGCAAAAAACCGATTGACACGCCAATGGATATTATATTTCATATTTTGAAAGTTAAGTGAAATTCAGATGGCCGACAACATGCCGGTCGCTGTCGGGTCTGGAGGGAATAAGCCGTATGAAACTGCGCGTAGGGGCCGATGTTGGTGGCACGTTCACCGATATCGTGTTGGTCAGTGATGACGGTTCAATTTTCGAATTTGGCAAGATTTTGACCACGCCACGCCAGCCGGACGATGCAATCATCGAAGGGGTGGATCGGGTTTTGACGGCCGCCGCTGCGGACCGGGCTGGCGTCGAGAGCATCGTGCACGGCACGACGCTCTTCACCAATGCGCTGATCGAGCGCAAAGGCGCCCGTACCGCGATGATAACCACAAAGGGCTTCCGCGATGCGGTCGAGATCGCGCGTGAGCATCGCTACGAGATCTACGATCTGCGCATCAAGCGCCCCAATCCGCTCGCGCCGCGTCGTCTTCGCTTTGAGCTCGACGAACGCATGCTGGCGGACGGCACTGTCCGTAAGTCGCTCGACGACGATGATGTGCGGGCGCTGGTGAAGCAGCTGGTGAGAGACGGGGTGGAGGCCGTCGGCGTTTCGCTCTTCCATTCCTACGTCAACGACGCGCATGAAAGGCGCGTCGGAGAGATCCTTGCCGAAGACGCCCCGCATATATCAGTCAGTCTGTCGTGCGACCTCGTGCCTGAGATCGGCGAGTACATGCGCGGTTCGACTGTTCTTGCCAATGTCTATGTGAAGCGAATCGCAGAGGGGTATTTGAAGCGGCTGCGCGAACGCGCTGTCAGCGAGGCCGGCCTCAAGGCGCCGCTGTTCATTATCCAGTCCGACGGCGGCTTGTGCGATATCGAAGAAGCCGCGCAGAAGCCGATCCGGCTCATCGAGTCGGGGCCGGTTGGTGGTGCGTTGGCCGCTGCCCATTACGGCGCGCTTCTCGGCTATCCCGACATCCTTGCCTTCGATATGGGCGGAACGACCGCGAAGGCCTGTGTCATCGCGGACGGCGAACCATTGATCACCAATGAGTTCGAGGTCGATCGCCAGTATCAGTTCAAGAAACACTCCGGGCTGCCGGTGAAGGTGCCGGTGGTTGAAATGATCGAGATCGGTACCGGCGGCGGTTCCGTCGCGCGTGTCGATGCGATGAAACGGCTTCGAGTCGGTCCGGACAGTTCTGGTGCAGAGCCGGGTCCGGCCTGTTACGGGCGGGGCGGTGACGAGCCAACGGTGACCGACGCGAACCTCGTGCTGGGATACCTCGATCCGGACTTCTTCCTCGGCGGGAGGATGAAGCTCGACGTCGAAAGAGCACGTAACGTCATACAGCGAAAGATCGCCGACCCGCTCGGCTTGAGCCCAGTCGAGGCGGCTTACGGTATCCATCAGCTTGCCAACGAAAGTATGGCCTCGGCCGCTCGCATTCACACCATCGAGCGCGGCAAGAATATCGCGACCTTTCCGTTGTTCGCCACGGGCGGGGCCGGGCCGATGCATGCCTACGGCGTTGCCAGCATCCTGCGTTGCCCGAGTGTCGGCTATCCGCTGGGCGCCGGTGTCATGTCGGCGCTCGGATTTCTGACAGCTCCGATCTCCACCAGTCTCGCCCGGTCTCGGCCGCGGCAGCTCAAGCATCTTGACTGGGAAGAGACCGGCCGACTCATCGAGGAGATGAAGGCGGAAGCCCGCACGGTTGTTGCCCAAGCTGTCGGAGACGAAGACCTAACCTTCAAGGTCTTCGCGGACATGCGATACGTCCTGCAGGGCAGCGAGGTTCGCGTGCCGATCGAGATCGATGACTTCGAACGATCGCGTTGCGACGAAGTGATGTGTGCCTTCGAGCAGGTCTACACCTCGATCTACGGGCACACGATGAATGCGGACGCGGAGGTCGTGTCGTGGCGCGTCGTCGCGCAGGGACGGCGTCCGGAACTGGTGCTGAAGTCAACTCAGGAGGGCGCCCCGAGGACCGTTGAGGCGGCGGTGAAGGGTCGGCGCGACATCTACATCTCCGAGGTGAAACAGATGCAGCCAGTCAACGTCTACGATCGCTATCTCCTGCCCCCAGGGGCGACCTTCGAAGGGCCTGCAATCGTCGAGGAACGGGAATCGACCGTCGTCATCAATGGCAGTGCGACCGTGTCCGTCGATGAGTACTGCAACCTTGTGGTCAATCTGAAACACGCGGGCTGAGGAGGGCTTCGAGCATGGCTATTGATCAGATCACCTTGGACATTCTGTGGTCGCGGCTGATAGCGACGACAAACGATCAGGCCGCAGCGCTGATGCGGTCATCCTTCACCTCGATCGTGCGGGACGCAGCCGACCTGGCCGCGGGGGTGTTTGACCGGCGCGGCAGGATGATCGCGCAGGCCGTAACCGGTACGCCCGGACATATCAATTCGATGGCGACCGGCATGGTTCACATGCTGGCCAAGTTCCCGATCGATACGCTCAAGCCAGGCGACGTTCTGATAACGAACGATCCTTGGCTCACCGCTTCGCAGCTCAACGACATTACGGTGGCGACGCCTGTCTTCAAGAACGGCCGTTGCATCGCGGTGCTGGCCAATTGCTGTCATGCCCTGGATATCGGGGGGCGTGGTCTCTCGGCAGACTCGCGCTCGGTATTTGAGGAAGGCCTCTACATCCCGGTGATGAAGCTGCTCGATCAAGGGCGAAAGGTCGAGCCACTGTGGGAGTTGATAGAGCAGAATGTCCGCACTCCCAGAGAGGTGCTTGGCGACATCCATTGCCAGATCGTCGGGAATGAGCACGGCGCCACACAACTGCTCAGCTTTCTCGACGAGTTCAATCTCGACGACATAGAGGAGCTGGCGGACGAAATCGTTAATCGCTCGGAAGCCGCCATGCGTGAAAGGATTCACGCGTTGCCGGACGGGAACTATCAATACGAGCTTGTCGTCGACGGTTTCGATACGCCGCTCGTGCTGAAGGCGAAGCTGATCGTCGAGGGCAGCAACCTGACGGTTGATTACGCAGGCTCTCCCGGACCGGTGCCTCTCGGGGTCAACGTGACGCTGAACTACACCGCTGCGTATACAAATTACGGAGTGAAGTGCGCCATTGCCGGAGATATTCCAAACAATGCAGGAAGTTTCCTGCCGCTGACCACGGTCGCCCCGGAAGGTTCACTTCTGAACGCGAAGTATCCGGCCGCTGTCGGTGGGCGTCATCTTATCGGGCATTTCCTGCCTTCGGTGGTAATGGGGGCACTTGCAGACGCCCTTCCCGATTGCGTGATGGCGCCGGGGTTCGACGCGCTCTGGGATACGCATATCTCTGGATCTGACAGAAACGGCCGGCATTTCTCTTACACCTGGTTTTCGGCGGGCGGCACCGGCGCAATGAGCGGCAAGGACGGCATGTCCGCCACCGCGTATCCGTCCGGCATCGCAGGCGTCCAGGTCGAGGTTATGGAGTCGCTGGCGCCCTTGGTCATTCACGAGCGGTCATTGCGCGGGGACTCTGGTGGCCCCGGAGAGTTTCGCGGTGGCCTTGGCCAGGAAATGCAGATCGAGGTCCTGACGGACGAAGACTACCTGATTTCCGGCCTCTATGAACGAACACGGCACCCCGCGCCGGGCCTTCACGGTGGTAGCCCGGGCCAGACCGGAACACTGGGTAATTCAAAAGGGCTGGACCTGAAACCCAAGATTTCAGCATTGCTTCCGTCCGATACGGTCACGACCCTCAAGCTCCCGGGCGGTGGCGGCTTTGGCGAGCCCTGGCGTCGCGACGCGCTCGCCGTTCTAGAGGACGTGATCGAAGGCTACGTTTCGCCCGCGCAGGCGCGCGACGTCTACGGGGTCGAGATCGACGAGTGCGACTGGACTGTCAATACGGATGCGACATCGAAGATCCGGGGCGCGTTGCGTGCGGCGGCGCTCTCGCGTTGAACCGGTCCGGCGGGAAGAGCTGCGAGGGCAGATCGTTTCGGGCTGTAAGGCGTGGGTCGCCGTCGTAATACTTGAGAGTTCATCGTGCTTTCAGAATAGAGATAGTTCTTTGTTCGGAATGCGCGCGTGTTTGTAGTGTAAAATCGAAGCATATACGTATTTGGAGGAAAAATGCACAGCATCTCGGCGAAGTTTGCTATTGCGGCTGTGGCCGGCATGGCGGCCGTGAATATTGCGACTGCCTCGACATGGGATATGCCCGTGCCTTACGGGGACGCCAATTTCCACACTCAGAACATCATCCAGTTTGCCGAGGACGTGAAGGAGGCGACCGATGGCGAGCTTGAGATCACCGTCCACTCCAGTGGCTCTCTCTATAAGCACCCGGAGATAAAAAACGCCGTGCGTCAGGGGCTTGCGCCAATCGGCGAAGTGCTGGTTTCGCGCCTGTCCAATGAAGACCTGATATACGAGGTAGATTCCATCCCCTTCCTGGCGAGCAGCTATGACGATGCATGGAAGCTCTATGACGCGTCGAAAAGTGCGCTTGCGGAAAAGCTGCAGGAGCAGGGGCTACAGCTGCTTTTCTCCGTGCCGTGGCCGCCCCAGGGTGTCTATACGAAGAAGGAAGTATTGTCGGTCGACGATCTCAAGGGCCTGAAGATACGCGCCTACAATGCCACCACCGAGCGACTGGCGCAGCTTGTCGACGCGTTGCCAACGCAGGTCGAGGTGCCGGATCTGCCTACCGCTTTCGCCACAGGTCGTGTGGAAGCAATGATCACATCTCCTTCGACCGGCGCGAATTCCAAGGTCTGGGATTTCGTTTCGCATTATTCCGACACGCAGGCCTGGCTGCCGCGCAATATGGTCTTCGTCAACAAGGCCGCCTTCGATGCTCTCCCGGAGAACCAGCAGCAAGCCGTGCTCGATGCCGCTGCAGCTGCCGAGGTGCGCGGCTGGGAAGCATCGCGCCGGGAAACCGAGGAAAAGACTCAGGTCCTGAGAGACAACGGCATTGTCGTCACCACACCCAGCGCCGCGCTCAAGGAAGGCCTGCAGGCTATCGGAAGCCAGATGGCGGCCGAGTGGTCTGAAAAGGCCGGCGATCACGGCCGGGCCATTCTGGAAGCCTACGAGAACTAATGGCTCGAGCGTTTTCCTGACGGCGGATTTGCGCCGTCAGGCCGCTGCGCCTTGCGTATCGGCAGCGGTGCAAAATTATCGAAGGGGCGATGATGGTGCGAAAAGCTCTCGATTGGCTTTACGGTGGCGCCGAACGGCTTGCGATGGCGGCATTGTGCCTGATCGCGCTCTTGGCGTCCGCCCAAGTCTTGGGGCGTGTTGCGGATTTCGTGCTCGGCTTGATGGGGCTTCCACCCTACGGGTTCCTTGTACCCTCGTTGGCCGAGATCGCCGGTTTCCTGCTTGTTGGGGCGTCCTTTCTGGCACTGGCCGGTTCGCTACGTGCCGGTGCCCAGATCCGGGTGACTTTGGGCTTGTCCGCGCTTTCGAGGCGAAAGCGGAGAGTCGCGGAGGCGTTCGTGCTCATGGCCGGTGTAGCGCTTTCCGGATTCTTCTTTCTCTATGCGGTCAGGCTTGCTGCCGACAGTCATCGTTTCAACGAGTTATCGTATGGGATACTTCCCGTGCCCTTGTGGATGCCCCAGTCCGTCATGGCATTGGGAATAGGCATATTCACGATCGCGCTCCTGCAGGATCTAATCGCCGTATTGCGTGGGCGCCAGCCTTCGTATCTTTCCGGCGACTCCGTGGAGGAGTTGTGATGGATCTTCTGACCGTATCCCTTGTCGTTGGTGTGCTCCTGCTTCTTCTTCTTGCAGCAGGGCTGTGGGTGTCGCTAGCCCTTATGACAGCAGGGCTCGCAGCGATTTTCCTGATGGTGTCGGTACCGCCCGGCGCGGTGATGACGACCACGGTCTGGGGCGCCGTAAACTCCTGGGATCTTACGGCGTTGCCGATGTTCATCTGGATGGGTGAGATCCTTTTCCGCTCTCGTCTCGCCGAAGACATGTTCGCGGGGCTCGCGCCTTGGGTGCGTCGGCTGCCGGGACGACTCCTGCACGCGAACATCCTGGGATGTGCCATCTTCGCCGCCGTTTCCGGTTCCTCGGCAGCGACAACCGCCACTATTGGCCGCATGTCGCTGCCGGAACTTCTGAAGCGCGGCTACGACGAGCGGATGGCAATCGGTTCGCTCGCCGGGTCGGGCACGCTTGGGCTGCTTATTCCGCCGTCCATCATTCTGATCGTCTACGGAGCTGCGACCGAGCAATCCATTGCGCGCCTATTCATTGCCGGTGTGATCCCGGGGTTGATGCTCGCGGCCTTATTCATTGGATACACGGTGGTCTGGGCGCTCGCTAACCGCAGCCGGATGCCGCCGGCAGACCCGCGCATCCCCTATCTGCAGCGTCTCTGGCAGACGCGGCGCCTGTTTCCGGTGCTGGCTCTGGTCATTGGCGTGATCGGATCGATATACGGCGGGTTTGCCTCGCCGACCGAAGCCGCCGTGATAGGCGTCGTGCTGTCGTTGGGGCTGTCGTGGTTCACCGGTACGCTGAACCGCGACACCTTTGTCGACGCACTGCGCAACGCCACGCGTACGTCCTGCATGATCATACTTATTCTCGCCGGCGCTGCGGTGCTGACGGTGGCCATGGGATATACCGGTATACCGCGGGCGCTGGCGCAGTTCATTGTCGATCTCAATCTGTCCCCGTATGCGCTTCTTGCCGTGCTTACGCTGTTCTTTGTCGTGTTTGGCTGCTTTCTCGATGGCATCTCCATTGTCGTGCTGACCGCGTCCGTCATACTGCCCATGGTCGAGGCAGCCGGGCTCGATGTCATCTGGTTCGGCATCTACCTTGTCCTGGTTGTCGAGATGAGCCAGATCACGCCACCGGTCGGGTTCAATCTGTTTGTCATTCAGGGGCTGACCGGTCACAACATCCTGAAGGTGGCGGCCATGTCTGCGCCGTTCTTCTTGATGATGTTGATCGCGGTGGTCCTGATCGTCCTGTTTCCGCAACTGGCATTGTGGCTGCCAGGGACGATGATGGGCAATTGAGTGACGTGAAACGAGGGCGCGGCATCCCGGCGGAAAGACGATGCCGACGGTTTCGCCGCTTCCTCTCTCAGCCCAATGCGTACTCCGCGACAAGCTTGTCGGTAATCAGCATGTGACTCGGCTTGTGCGTGATGGCGATGGGCAGTCTTGCTTGCGCTAAAGCGGCCTGCGGAGTGACGCCGCACGCCCAGAACAGCGGGACGTCGTCCGGTTCCATGGGCGTGCGGACGCCCCATTGGGGGGCGTCCAGATCGGAGATGCCGATCTCGGAGGGATCGCCGGCATGGATGGGGGCGCCGTGCATCTTCGGATAGCGCGAGGTGATCTTGATGGCGCGATCCGCGTTGATCCGGGAGAATGGGCGCATTGACACGACCACAGGCCCCCCGAACGGCCCGTAGGGTGCTGTTGGAATAGTCGTGCGAAAGATCGATACGTCCTGGCCAAATTTCCGGTGTCGCAGTGGTATGCCTGCCTGCAGAAGCACTTCTTCGACAGAAAACGAGCAGCCGATGACGAAGGTAACGAAGTCGTCCTGCCAGATGTCGATGATGTCTGTCGGATCGTCGACCGGCTCGCCCTCGCGAAAAACCTGGTAGCGCGGCAAGTCGGTACGTATGTCGATACCGTCGCCTAGGTCCTCCAGCATGTACTCCCCCGAACGGGCGACGGAAATCAGGGGGCAGGCCCTCGGATTGAGCCTGCAATACCGTACAAAATCCTCGGCCCATGCGTGCGGCAGGATGGCAATGTTCGCTTGGACGATCCCAGGCATCAGGCCTGACGTCTGCGTGTTTATTGTTCCTGAGCGAATGCGCATGCGGGTGTCGCGTGCGGCGACGCGAAGCTGGTCTTTAGTCAAGAGATGCGATGCGCCTTCTAGACAGTCCACGGGTGTCCTCCCTGGCCACTCTGAGGAATGCCGCACAAGTCGGCAATCTGACTTCATATTTCAAAATTCGCAAGTTACTGATGGCCCCCGGATCGTTCTGTGGATCGCCTTGGCGCGCACGTCGCGTGGATTGCGTCATTCATGGCGCCGACCCCGATGATGGTTGGCCGGGAGATCTGGCTGGGATGGATGTTGTCGACAAAGTATCTTATCCGAAGAGGTGAATGCCATCAGTGGGTTGTGATTTGATAGACTCCGCCGGTCGGTTGGATATCGTGATGTCTTGGACCGAGCCGGCTCGATGGGCCGAAGACCTTCGCCGGGGATCCTGAGATGCGGGCGCGGCGATGGAGGGCAGAGCCAGTTTCCGCCCGGCGCGGACAATTCGGGTGCTCTCGCCTCGGACTTCAAGCAGACAGTCGCATCTGCATAGTCCCGAACTTTCAGCGCCCACACGGGCATCCTCACGCGCGGCCAGGCACGAGCCTTGAGAACCATAACGTCCTATCCGAATTCAGGCGCTAAGAGCTGAAAGATGGCAGAATCGTCCGAACCGCTGCGCCGTGCCGCAGCCATAGCAGAGCTTGTGGCAATGGAACCCCAGGGGATGACCATTGCGCGGATTGCGGAGAATCTGGCGTTGCCGGTGCCGACTACGTACCGCGTTGTCCGCAAGCTCGTCGATATCGGCTTTCTCAAGGGAGAAGGGCGGCACGCCGCTTATGTCGTTGGGCCGCGGCTACAACAAATCAGCAGTTTCATCAGCGGTGGCGCATCATTCTCGCTAAACGCCGAGCGCGAACTTCAAACTGTCGCGGACAGTCTCGGAGTCTCCGTCTATCTTGCCGGTCTCTTCGAGGACAAGGTATCGCTGTTTGTCGTCAAAATGCCGACGGTCATGCGATCTCCATCCGTGCATCCGGGGCCAAGCTTCCAGATGCACGCATCGGCGAGCGGCAAACTGATCCTTGCCTACCAGTCACGGTCCCGGATCGACAAATTCCTCGAGAAACCTTTGGAGCGGCTGACCGACCGCACGATCGCTTCTCCGGCGGAACTGCGGGCCCAACTGGAGGAGATACGCGACCGCGGTTATGCCGTGTCGATAGGTGAGAGTGATCCGTCGCTGTGGGGGATCGCGTTTCCGGTGAAGAGCGCAACCGGAAGCGTGAACTATGCAGTCGGGCTGATCACGTTCAGGAGTTCTATCGAGGATGATGAAGCATACATCGAGCTCGTCTCGCCAAAGCTGGACGAAGCGGCGCGCCACCTCTCGCAGATGTTTCGGATAGGTCGCCCCGTCTGAATGCTCCGGTCCGGCAGTGAGAGACTGCACCGGGTGGACTCACCCCGTCTTTGGTCCGGCCGTCACGCGATCTTCCGGGCGGTCGGTCTCTCACCTGTGATGTCACCACATTCTCAGGAGTCGGACCCGCCGGCGAAACCGGGGTGGTTCGATCCCTCTACTGGTCGTTGTTTTGTTCACCGCATCAGATTTGCGCCTGACTGATTGTCAAATAGATGGGCGCGCTCGCGGTTGATGCGGCATCTAACAATCGTGTCGACATCAAAATCCATTTCCGCGCGGACCTGAACCTTGATGCGCGACTTGTCGTCCAGTTCGATTTCCAGAAGCTTCTCGGATCCCAGAAGCTCCACCACCCAGACACGGCCCACGAAATCCGCTGGCGTACCGTCGCTCACGATTTCAATGTCCTGAGGCCGGATACCCAACGTGACCTTCTGGCCGGTCTGAAGGTGCTCGGACCATTCCGGAACCTTGCTCGAAACCGTCGGAGACATGAAGGTCCGGTCGGAATTCGACGACGTGATTTCTCCCTGGAGGAAATTCATCGGCGGACTGCCGATAAAGCCTGCCACGAAAAGATTGGCCGGTTTGCCGTACACCTCCGCCGGTGTCCCGAACTGCTGTACCGCGCCGGCGTGCATGACGGCGACGAGGTCCGACATGCTCATCGCCTCCAGCTGGTCGTGCGTGACGTAGATGGTCGTGGCGTTGAGATCGAGGTGGAACCGCCGCAGCTCGGCACGCATGGTCACGCGAAGTTTGGCGTCGAGGTTCGACAGCGGCTCGTCCATCAGGAACAGGTTGGGACGCCGTACCATCGCCCGTCCGAGCGCGACGCGTTGGCGCTGACCGCCTGACAGATGCGCCGGCTTCCGGTCGAGCAGATGGTCGATCTCCAGTATGCGCGCCACGCGCTCCACCGCCTCGTTGATCTCGGCGGCCGGTGTGCCACGAACGCGCAGGCCGTAGCCGAGGTTCTTTCGCAGCGTCATCTGCGGATACAGCGCGTAGGATTGAAACACCATCGCGATGTCGCGGTCGCGTGGCGCCAGCTTGTTGACGACCTTGTCGCCGAACCGGATGGTCCCGGCCGTGATCGGCTCCAGTCCGGCCACCATGCGCAGCAGCGTGGTCTTGCCGCAGCCCGACGGCCCCAGGAGGGTCGTGAACTTCCGGCTCGGGAAGACGAGGTCCACTTCCTTGAGCACCTGGTTCGAACCGTAGCTCTTGGCGACTTTGTCGAGGCTCACATCCATAAGGAAAATCTCGCTGTAGTCTCAGCCCTTGAAAACTCAGCCCTTGACCGCGCCCGCGCCGAAGCCGGCGACGAGGTGGCGTTGCAGGGCCATGAAAAGTACGGCCATCGGAACGGTCATCAGCACCGATGCAGCCATGAGAAGCCCCCAGTCGACGTGCGTTCCCTCGAAGAACAGCATGACGCCGACGGTCAGGGTCAGGTTGTCGAGCGAGTTCATGAAGACGCGCCCGAACAGGTAGTCGTTCCAAGAGACGATCATCGAGAATATCGCCGCCGCGATGATGCCCGGCATCGCCGTCGGCAGCACCACCTGGCGGAATACCTGGAGACGCGACGCCCCGTCGATCAGGGCCGCTTCCTCGATCTCGATCGGAATCGACCGCATGAACGCCCACATCAGCCACATGCAGAACGGCAGCGTTATGCAGACATAGCCGAGGATCAGGCTCCACAGCGTATCGGTCAGCTCCAGCCGAACGAGAATGAGGAACAGCGGGAACACGAAGATGATCGAGGGCACCATGTAGCCGAGCAGGCTGAAGTAGGGGACGATGTTCCGTCCCCAATAGCTGAACCGTGTCAGGCTATAGGCCGCGAGCGTCGAGACGACGATGCTGATGAGGGTTGCTCCGAACGCGACGATCACGCTGTTTGCGAACCATCTGGTGAAGAACTGCGCGGGCGTGGCGCCGGTGTCGACGGACTGGCCGCCGGACTGGAAATATTGCGGACGTCCCGTCACAAGCGCCTCGTAGTTCTCCAGCGTCACAGTGTGCGGGATCAGGGTTGGCGGCGTCGCGAAGATCTCGTCTTTCGGCTTCAGCGAGGTCGACAACGCCCAGATCAGCGGAAAGCACATGACGAAGGTGACGGTGGACAGCACCAGGTAGGAGAAGCCTGTCCGCAGCATCTGTCCGTAGTCGTAGCGCCTCACGACGATTTCTCCTCTTTGCCGAAGCCGGACACGCGAAGGTAGACGATGCTGCCGACCAGCAGGATCACCATCATCACCACGCCCGTCGCCGCGCCCACGCCCAGCTTCAGGCTGGCGATCGACTGCTCGTAGGAATAGACGGCAAGGTTGAAGGTGGAGGTTCCCGGCCCGCCCTTGGTCAGCAGGTAGATCTCCTCGAATTTGTTGAAGGTCCAGATCGTACGGAACACGATGATGACGATCAGCACTTCCTTCAGCTGCGGCAGGGTCACGTCCATGAAGCGGCGCAGCGGACCGGCCCCGTCCACCTTGGCGGCGTCATACAACTCGAGCGGCACGGACTGGAGCCGCGCCAGCACGGTGATCACCACGAACGGCGTGTACTTCCAGACATTGAGCATGATCGTCGACGCCATGGCCATGCTGGGGGTCGACAGCCAGTAGATCGGCTCGGAAATGATGCCCACGCTCAGGAGCGCGTGATTGATCACGCCGATCTCGGGATTGAAAATCCAACGCCAGATCAGGGCGATGACCACGGTCGGGACGATATAGGGAAACAGGAGCAGCCCTCGAAAGATCGAGATGCCACGGAGCGCCTGGTTCAGAAGCAGGGCGATGCTCATGCCCAGAAGCGTCTGGAGCGCGATGGACGTCAGGGTCCAAATCGTCGCCTGGCTGAAGGACTCCCAGAACAGCGGATCTGCGAAGATACGACGGAAATTGTCGAGGCCGACGAAGGCGCTCGAATCCGGACGCAGGGGATTGTAGCTGAAAAAAGACAATCGGATCGCCTCGGCGATCGGATAGATCATGAACAGCACCGCCGTTCCCACGAACGGCAGGATGAAAAGGATGCCGACCGCGCGGTCGGACAGGACTGGCGCATTCCTGAACATTGCGATCACCCGGAGGGGGATGCCGGGCGGCAGGCCGCCCGGCAGTTTGGATCAGTCGATTAGGCGGATGTTTTCCCGCCGGATGCTTTCCAGCTCGCCCGCGCCCCACTTGGCTGCGTCCGCAGGCGACATGCCGTTGATGACAACCTTCTGCACCGTCTGCGCCAGGATCGAGTTGCCGTGGACGAAGCCGGCAAACGGGTTGCTGCCCGCCATATGCTCGTTGGCGGTGCTGCTCGAATGTTCGAGCGAGCCTCTGAAGTAGGTCTCGACCGTCCTGGGCTTGGCCTCATAGATCGGATGGTTCTTCAGTTCGTCCGAATCCAGCACGTCCTGGTAGGTCGGTGCCACGTTCGGCATCAACGAGTGGCAGTAGCGGACAAGCCATTCCTTGTTCGTCTGGTAGTAGGCGAGCGCGGCCTTCGCTTCCTCCACGTAGGGATTGTTCTGCGCAGGCACGCACCAGCCCTGGTAGTCGTTCCAGTTCGACCGCCGGCCGGTTTTCGGATGCCGGGCGTGGTTGAACGCTTCGGTGGCGTCGAAAACGTCCTTCGCCTCCTCGGCCGCGCGGCCCAGCGTGCGGCCCCAATAGAAGCTCATCGCCGTGTTTCCGGTGACGTGCGAGTCCACCACCTGAAGGAAGCTGTACTCGGGCGCCCCCTTGGGCATGTAGGGCAGAAGCTCCTGCACAAACGTCAACGCCTCGACGGTTTCCGGGCTGTCGAACACGACCTCGTACTTGTTCTGGGGATCGAACATCCGTCCGCCCGCCGCATGCAGCAGGGCGGCAAAGTGGTAGTCCGTGCACAGGTTGCGACCCAGCGCCATGCAGAAGCCGGACATCCCGGGCTTCTTCTCGGTAATTACCTTGGCCGCGTTCAGTAGGTCGTTCCAATCCCAGGTGTCGGGGTCGCCGAGGCCGAGCTCCTCGATGATGTCCATCCGCACCAGCAGAAGATGGGGCTGATGGTGCGCCGGCAGGATGAACTGTTCGCCCTTCCAGTTGCCCCAATAGTTCCACTCCGCCCCTTTGACGAGCCGGTCGCGACCGACCTGGTCGACCACGTCGTCCAGGGGGGTCAGCAGGCCTTCTGCCATGAGCTGCATGGCAATCGGCGATTCCACGCTGATGATGCCGGGCGGGCGGCGCGCCGCCAGGTCGGTCATCAGCTTGACGTAGACGCCGTCCCACGGGATCGTCTCGATCTCGAAGGTAAGTCCCGGCGCAAATTTCTGCGCCCATTCGTTCATCCCCTGCACCGCGACCCCGGCATAGGGGCCGGGCTCGCCCCAGACGCGCACCGTGCCGGTCTTGTCTGACTGCTGAGCGAAGGCTTGCGGGATGCTCAGTCCTCCTCCCATCAACAGGCCCGCGCCCGCCAGAAAACTACGTCTGCGTATGGGGAGATTCAGGCCCTTGAAGCGCTTGTCGTCATCCATCGTCATCTCCTTTGCGTTTCCCCTAGAAAGTCATCGCGACGACCCGAGATCCGCCGCAAGTTCCGCGAGAAAGCGCTGTTGTTTGCCAGTTATGACGCTCAACTCGCGAACGATATTTGCGACCGTGCCGGGTGCCGGACTTCGTTGTGCAAGTCCCTCCTTGATTGCTTCGGCAGCCACCGCCTCGGCCACGACGGGACAGAGGGCGGGATCGAGGGGCGTGGGCAGGACGTTGTCGAAGCGAAGCGCCGCATCGGGCACGTGGCCCGCGATGGCGCGAGCCGCGGCCAGGCAGATACCCTCGCTGATGCGGACGGTGCGGGTCTCGATCGCGCCGCGCATGATTCCGGGAAAGGCCAGCACGTTGTTGCACTGGTTCGGAAAGTCGAACCGCCCGCTACCCGCAACGGCCGCGCCGGCGTGAAGGGCCAGATCAGGCATGATCTCCGGTTCGGGATTGGCGCAGGCGAAGACGATGGGATCGCGCGCCATCGACTGGACGTGGCTCTCGGTGAGAATGCCACCGGTGCTCAGCCCGATGAAGATATCGGCCCCGCGAACCGCGTCCGCGAGTTGCCCGCTTAGGCGCTCCCGGTTCGTGCGCGCGGCAAGTGCCGTCATGTGCGGGCTGGGCTGCTCTCGTCCCGCCGCCAGGATGCCGTGGCGATCGCAGCACACGACATCGCCGACGCCGAAGGCGAGGATCAGATTGGTGGCGGCGGTTCCCGCCGCGCCCGCTCCATTGATGACGACCCTGACGTCGCCGGGTTTCTTGCCGACATGCTTGAGGGCGTTCATCACCCCGGCGACGATGACGGTCGCCGTGCCGTACTGGTCGTCGTGGAAGACGGGGACGGAAAGGCGCCGCTCGAGTTCGGAAACGGTCGAGAAGCAGTGGGGCGTGGAAATGTCCTCAAGGTTGAAGCCGGCGAAGGACGGCTCCAGAGCGGCAATGTGGTCGACAAGCCGGTCGGGGTCGTTCACGTCAAGACAGAGCGGCACCGCGTCGAGACCGGCAAGCAGCTTGAACATGATCGCCTTGCCTTCCATCACCGGAACGGCGGGCAAGGGTCCCGTCCTGCCGAAGCCGAGCACGGCGGTGCCGTCGGTCACGACGGCGATGGTATTGCCGCGGTTGGTCAACTCGTCCACCCGGGCGGGGTCTTTCTGGACTTCCCTCACCAGCGTCGCGACGCCGGGCGTGTAGAGCGTGGCCACGTCCTGGAGCGACTCGACCAGCACCTTGGACACCACTTCGAGCTTGCCGCTGCCCGAGTGAATTTTGGTGACCGCCGCGATGGCCGCCTCCGGCGTCACGCTCCAAGGTCGGATGGGAGCGCTGCTCATTCATCTGCCCCGGCGGTCTGACCCTCTGCGTAGCGCTCGGCGCGGACATCCGCCGTTATCTCGTGTGCAAGCATTCCCTCGGCCCGGCAGAGGCGCCCCATCGCCGGCGCGATCTGCCGGCTGGCGGCAGGCGTCAGCCGCTGGTACGTCACCGTCTTGAGGAACTTTCCGACCCAGAGCCCTCCCGTATAGCGGGCGGCACGCCCCGTCGGCAGGGTGTGGTTCGTCCCGACACCCTTGTCTCCGTAGGCCACGGTGCTCTCTTCGCCGAGGAACAGACTTCCATAGTTGCGTAGGTTCGCGAGGTAATAGTCGTTGCGGGCGGTCTGAACCTCCAGGTGTTCCGGCGCGTAGCGGTCCGACACGGCGATCGCTTCGTCGTCGCTGTCCACGACCATGATCTCGCCCCACCGATCCCAAGACGCGCGGGCCACCTGCCTTGTGGGTAGCGTCACCAATTGCGTCTCGATCTCGGCAGCAACCGCCTCGCCGAATGACGTCGATTGGGTGATCAGCCACGCCGGGCTGTCGGGGCCGTGTTCCGCCTGACCGAGCAGATCGGCTGCGACCAGCGCGGGATCGGCGCTGTCGTCGGCAATGACCAGGATTTCAGTGGGGCCTGCCGGAAGATCTATGCCGACCATTCCGAACAGCTGCCGCTTGGCCTCCGCCACATAGGCGTTGCCGGGGCCGGTGATGATGTCGACCGGGCGCATGCCGACGCAGCCATACGCCATGGACGCAAACGCCTGGACCCCGCCGATTGCGTAGATCTCGTCTGCTCCCGACTCGGCGAGCGCATAAAGCGTGTGCGGATAGATCGACTTTCCGTCGCGTGGAGGGGCAGCGCCAAGAACATAATCCACCCCTGCCGCCTTGGCGGTCGCAACGCTCATGATTGCCGCGGAAATCAACGGGTACTTGCCGCCCGGTATGTAGCACCCGGCATTCTCAACCGGAATGATCTTCTGGCCGAGAACGATCCCGTCGCCAAACTCGTCCTCGAATTCGGCCAGTGTGTCGCGCTGCCGCTTGGCGAAATCCACGACCTGTTTCTTGGCGAAGGCGAAGTCGTCCTTGAAGACGGGACTGAGGGATTTCCGAACGGCCTCGATCTCGTCGCCGGAAACCAGAAATTCCCCGCCCTGCCAGCGGTCGTACGTTTCAGCGTAGTGCCGTACCGCAGCATCCCGGTTCGACTCGATATCGACCAGCATTTTGCGGACGTGCTGGACCAGATCGTCGTTGTTCTGCCGCGATTGAGGCTCGGCACGCTTCAGATACTTCACTAAGAATTCCCTCCTCGCACGGTACCGAAAGGCGGCCTGACAAGCAGAAACCCCACGGATACATACGATGTAACCGGTTACATTCAAAAAACTTGACAGGGAGGTCCTGGCTTGTCAAGAGGCAACGAATGTCCGATAGCAACGTGGATTGATTACAGGTATCGCGCTTGAAAGAACCTGCCACGCTCCGAAGTATAGCGGCGGAAGCGGGAGTGTCGGTTGCCACGGTCAGTCGTGCGCTGAAAAAGCCCGAGACGGTTGCACTCCACACGAGGGAGCGGATCCTCGCCCTGGTCGCGCAGCACCGCTACGTCCCCGACACGCTTGCGACGAGCTTCTCTTCAGGAAAAACAGGTCTCATCGGCCTGATCGTCCCGACCATCGCGAACTCGATATACGCAGCCTTCACCGTCGCGATCCAGGCCCGCCTGCAAGCGGAGGGCCGCAAGCTGCTGATCGCCAACAGCAACTATGACACCGCCCTGGAACGCGACATCCTCATTAAGCTGGTGGAAAGCCGCGTGGAGGGCGTCATCCTGACGGGATTCCGCAGGGATGCGGAGTTGTACGAGCTTCTGCGCCACTACCGAATCCCGTTCGTCGTGACGTGGTCGACGAGTCCCGACCCCGATATTCCCGCTGTGTCGTTTGACAACGAGGCGGCCGCCGAGCTCGCGGTCGAGGCGCTGATAGAACGGGGGCACCGGAACATTGCGATCGTATGCGGCATTACGGCGATCAACGACCGTGCCGACCAGCGGCTGAAAGCGTACAGGCGGACGCTCGATCGCCACGGCCTTCCGTTCAATCCCGACTACGTTCAGGAGCGCCTATTCGAGTTTCGGGAGGGCGAGCGTGCCGCCGAGGTGCTTCTCCAGCGCGAGCCGCGTCCCACGGCGCTGTTCTGCGCCAACGACATTCTGGCTCTCGGCGCATTGTTTGCCGCCACGAGGCAGGGCGTCCGCGTTCCCCACGATCTGTCGATCATTGGTTTTGATGATCTGCCTATAGCGCAGTCAGTCTATCCAACGCTAAGCACCGTGCATGTTCCCGCTCAAGAAATGGGAGAGGCGGCAGCGATGAAGATCGTGAATTGCATCGAAAAGAACAAGAAGATTACCCATCTCCGCCTGGAGTCGCGGGTCGTTTTCCGTGAAAGCACGGATTTCCATTTGAAGCGAGATTCGTGAGGGCTTCGATTCGATGGCTGCCCGGCGGGTAAACACTCCTATGCGAACGTCCACCCGCTAGACGAACCCAGTGCCGTTATCCCAACGCAGTCCATGTGCGGCGACAGGTCGACGCGCCGGACCGGCCTACTCTCCCCGAACCATATCCTCGTTCGGTACGATGGTGCTCTTGACGGTCTTCATGGCCATTGCGTCGGCGACGGCTTGCTTCACGCCGTCAAGGGAGAACGGATACAGCGTCTGCATCTTTCGCCAAGGGTACTTGTCGCGCGCCTTGTCGAGCATCCGCACGCCGAGGGCAAGATCGTTGGCGGTGAACGCCCATGAACCGAGCAGCGTGATATCCTTGGTGCAGATGCGGTGCCAGTTGGTTTCGATGCTCCCGGCATCGGTGAACTGCCCCATCTCTACATAGCAACCGCCGTCGCGCAGGAACTCGATCCCTTCCGGGCCGGCGGTCGGATGGCCGGAGCAGTCCATCACCAGATCGGCGCCGTAGCCGCCGACGATGTCGCGTACAACCTCGATGCGGTCCTCGGGGGTCTTGTATTCGGTGATGTCGACGGTTGCCTCGGCGCCGAACTCCCGCGCGAGCGCAAGGCGCGGGTTCTCGGGCGCGCCGACGGCGATAACACGGCGGGCGCCCATTTCCTGCGCGGCGGCGATGGCGAGGATGCCGATCGGGCCGGTGCCCTGGATGACGACGGTGTCTCCCCACGTGAAGGCTCCCGCCCGGATGGCGCGGTTGAAGCCACGGATACAGGACGTCAGCGGCTCGGAAAGCGAGCCCAGCAGATAGCTCATATCGTCGGGCAGCTTGTAGATCTTCGTGCCCGGCAGTTCACCGAGGTCCACATAGACGTATTCCGCCCAGCCGCCCCACAGATGCGGCGGCTTGTCGAAACCGAGGTAGCGGCCGTAGTAGACCGGAGTCAGGCACTTGTTGGACTGCTCGGGATAGCGTTTGCACCAATCGCAGAAGCCACACGGCATGAGCGGCGGCAGCATCAGGCGCGAGCCGACACCAATCGGATTGCCCATGTGATCCTTGGTGAGTTCCGAACCGATCTCGACGATCTCGCCGGCAAGTTCGTGCCCGAGCGTGAACGGCCACGGCAGCGGCTTCGGCCAGTGGCCCTTGAGAATGTGCTGGTCGGTGCCGCAGACGCCACAGGCCCCGATGCGGATGAGCGCGCCTTTTGGCGGCACCTTCGGCCACGGTACGATATGCATCTCCGGTTCCGCGCCGGGGCCGGCATAGGTGGTGACGCGGACACCGTCCTTACGGCTTTGCTCAGGCATGGGCATGACGACACGTCCTTGGGTTTTCCGGTGCCGTTACATTAACACCAACACCGCTGAAGGAAGACGACTTCCACCGGCATAAGACAATGTCGCCGGAAAAGCCTTGTGCCGTGTACTTGTTGCTTCGCCGCGATATTTGGCGAAGCGTTGCGCGGGAAACCGGGCAGCGCTGATCAACAAAGGAGTTCTGACCGGCGCCTTATCGGAAGCGGGCTGGCGAGATGTGACACGCTGGCTCGAAGCGTTCAAACGAGCCTTGCCGTTCGAACAAGACAGCCGGAGACGAAAACCGAAGGCGTCCGGAAAACCTGGAGCCCACTACAAACGAGGGGACCGCAAGCGCGGTCCCCTCGTTATTAGTGACATTAATGACAAGAAATCTATGGCCGGATCGATCGGCTCACTCGCTGGTCGGCAAGGTCGTCAGCCAATTGCGCAGGGCCTTGTTGAAGGCTGCCGGCTGCTCGACGTTCAAGAGATGCCGGGCTGGCCCGATAACGCGAAAGCCCCTGGCGCCGGGAATGGATTTTCCGAGCTCCTCCACGCCGGCCGCCGGCGTGGCCGGGTCATCGTCGGCGGCGATAAGGAACGTGGGGACTTCGATCGTGCGTGCGGCATCGGCCAGACTGACGTCCCGCACGGCTGCAACCGCGGCGATATAGCCGTCATCCGGGGTGGCCGCGATCTGACCGCGAATCTGCTCGTACAGATCCGGCTGCGCCGTCGCAAAATCGTCCGTGAACCACCGGGCGAGCGTTTCCGCGGCGAACGAGATCGTTCCGCCCTCCCGCGTCGCCTCGATCCGTCGGTTCCACAGGGCTTCCGCGCCGGCCATGGAGGCGGCCGTAGCGCACAGGACGAGAGAGGCGACGCGGGAGGGCCAGCGCGCGGCGAAGTCCATGGCAACCATGCCGCCCAGCGACAGGCCAACCACATGCACCGGCCGCGAAATGTCCAGCTGGTCCAGGAGCCCCTTCAGGTCGGCGGCCATGTCCGCGGTCGTGTAGGGCCCGGACGGGACGCTGCTTTCGCCGTGGCCGCGCGTATCGAAGCGCAGAATGCGGAACGCGTCGCCGAGCGCATCGACCTGCAGGTCCCACGACCGATGCGTGGTGCTCAAGGAGTTGCAGAACACAACCACGGGCGCGTCCGACGGACCATCGAGACGATAGGCAAGGCGAACGTCATTCAGTTCAACGGTGTCCATAAAAGGAAGCCTCGTTACTTGAAGAGGTCGGGAAGGAACAGGGACAGCTGAGGTACGAAGGTGACCAGAAACAGGACGACCAGCGCACCGAGATAGTACGGCAGCAGGGCGCGAGAGAGCGCCACGACAGACACGCGCGTGATGCCGGTAACGATAAACAGCACCAGGCCGACGGGCGGCGTGATCAGGCCGATGACAAGGTTGACCGACATCATCATGCCGAAGTGCACCGGGTGGATGCCCAATTGGGTCGCGACCGGCAGCAGGACCGGCACGGTAATAAGGATCGCGGCCAGCGGTTCCAGAAACAATCCGATCACCAGGAGGCTCGCCATGATCATCAGCAGGATGATGTTGGGATCGCTGGATAGTCCCGTCATCCAGGCCGCGACAATCGCGGGGATGCGCTCGATCGCCATGATCCAGCCGAAAAGCGCAGCGGTCGCCGCGATGAACAGGACGCCGGCAGTGACGATCCCCGCCCGCAGGACGATCCCCGGCAGGTCGCGCCAGGCGAGTTCCCGGTAGAAAAAGCCGCCAAGACCGATCGCCAGCACGCAGGCGATCGCGCCGGCCTCCGTGGGGGTGAACACGCCGGATATGATGCCGCCCAGGATGACAAGAGGAATGGACAGGGGCGGAAGCGCCACGAGGGTCGCGCGCAGGGCCTGTTTTGTCGTGACGCGGGGCGTCCTTTGGATGCCGGCATCACGGCGCGATACGAAGTAGGCGGCGACAAAGAACCCGGCGCCCAGCAGAAGGCCGGGGATGATGCCGGCCAGGAAGAGGGCACCGATCGATGTGTTCGCCGCGACACCATAGAGAATGAGGATAAGGCTGGGCGGAACGATCGGTCCCATGGTTGCGGCAGCTGCGCTGACCGCGGAGGCGGCATTGAGATTGTAACCCTTGCGCGCCATCTCGGGCACGATCGAGGCGCTGGTGATGGCCGCGACGGCGTTTGCCGATCCGATGATGGAGGAGAGGAAGCCGGACACGACGATATTGACGTACGCAAGTCCGCCGTGGAAATGCCCCAGGATCGACTGGGCGAATTCGATCAGGCGCCAAGTGATGCCGCCGCGGTTCATCAACTCGCCGGCCAGCAGGAAGAAGGGGACCGCCAGGAGCGAGAAGTTGTTCACGCCCTGCACCATCCGCTGGCCGGTTGCTAGGAGCAACGACGTCTGCCCTTCAATCAGGATGTAGGCGAAACTTGACAGCCCCAGGACGAATGCGATGGGAACGCCAAGGCCGATCAGCGCGAAGAACAGTAGGAGGAAAGCAGAAAACCCCATCAGGTGTCCCTTCCGCGCCGGACCTGGTCCACGATCACGTCGACAAGCTGTACCGCCATCAGCCCCGCACTCAGGGGGATCGCCCCATAGACAAGCGTCATGGGGAGCGGAAGCGTCGAAAAGCTCTGGCGCTGGATCGCAGGCGATGATGCGAGCTGAAAGCCGTAGTAGGCCGTGGCGAGCACGAAGCACAGTCCGAGAAGACTGACCAGGATGTTCAACGCGGGGCCGAGTCCGATGCGCTCGGCGAAGCGCGGCAGAAGATCCAGCCCGACCAGGCTTCCTTCCCGAACGGCCACGGACGCGCCAACGAATGTCAGCCAGATGAGCAGGTAGCGAACGACTTCCTCGGACCAGGTCAGCGAGGCGCCAAAGCCGTACCTGAGGACGATCTGGATCACTACGATGACAAGAATGGCGCCGAGGATCGCGATGACGGCGCCTTGAGCGGCCCGGTGGCAGACTAGCGCGAACGTTCTGAACATAACCGTTTCACCCGGAGCGAAAGACCCGGCGACGCGATTGTCGCCGGGCCCGAATCGAACCTATTCGCCGCGCAGGTCCCGGATCGTCTCGATTGTCCGGGCAACCAGCGGATCCTTCTCGGCGTACTCGTCATAGAGCACCGACAAGGTCTCCATGAAGGGCGCAAGATCGATATCCCGCTCAACCTCGATGCCGGCCTCTTCGATGACGCCGATCGCCTTTTTGTCGAGATCCGGCAGCTTCTCGTAGGCGAAGGTCTGCGTCTCCCTTGCCGCTCTTTCGAGCGCGGCCTGCTGCTCTTTGGTCAGGCTTTCGAATACGGCCAGATTAATCGTGATGACCGTGGGCCAGGTGTACATCTGCGTCAGCGACATGTAGTCGACGATTTCGTAGGCCTTGGTGCCCACCCAGGTCTGCAGGAATTGGTCCTGCCCCTCGAGCACACCGGTCTGAAGGGCGGTGTAGATCTCCGGGAAAGGCATCGGAATGACGTTGGCTCCGAGCAACTCGAACATGCGCAGCTGGAGGCCGGCTTCCGGCGCCCGGAAGTCGATGCCCTCGAAATCTGACGGCTTCCGGATAGGGCGCACGGTGTTGCCCGGGACGCGCATGCCGTTCTCGACAATGGCAAGTCCCTTGATGCCGTAATCCTCGAGCGTTGCCAGCGCATCGGCAGCGACCTCGCTGGTGTCGGCCTTATAGGCCGTATCGTAACTGTCGATCAGGAAGGGCATCTGGAAGCCGGTCAGAACCGGAGTCATGCTCTCGAAGATCGCGAGGCTGATGTAGCCGCCCTCCAGGGTTCCGAGCTGGACGCCCTCGAGCAGGTCCCGGTCGCCGCCGAGCTGGGCGCCGGGGTATACCTCGATGGCCACGGTCCCGTCGGTGTACTCGGCAACGCGTTCGGCGAAGTGGGTCGCGGCGTAGTGGTAGATGTTCTCTTCCGGGGCCACGTGACCCAAACGGATCGTGACGTCAGGGCTCTGTGCCATTGCACTGCCCGATGCCATGGCTCCGAGAACAAGCGCCGAGCCAAACAGCACCTTCCATCGGCTACCGGGTATCTGTCGTTTCACGTCATGCATCGTGGTCTACCTTGCTCTTGGAGGTTAGGAACGCTTCGGAGGGCTCGCGGCCCATTCGAATTCGGAGGGATCGAGGGTGTGGGTGAGCCGCCAGTAGTCGACCAGCTTCCATGGGGAATTGGTCACGACCCGGCCGCGCGAGTTCCTGTACCAGTTGCTCATGCCCTCATGGGTCCAGACCATGCGGCCGTGTGCGGCGTCCACCTTGGCGTTGTACGCATCGAACGTGTCCTGGCGCACGGTCACCCGGTCCGCTTTGCGGGCATATAGCTCGCGCATGACCTGCATGATGTGCCGGGTCTGACATTCGGCATGGAAGAACAGGCTGCCGCCATGCGCCAGGTTGGTGTTGGGCCCGTACATGACGAAGAAGTTCGGGAATCCGGGTACATGCACACCCAGATAGGCGCGGCTGTCGTCGGGGCCCCAAAGCTGATGGATGTCCCGGCCGGCGGCACCCTCTATCCGCATGGGGGCCAGCATCTCCGTCGCCTTGAAGCCGGTCGAGAAGATGCAGACGTCGATGTCGTGATGCTTGCCCGCGCCGTCTATCAGCCCGGTCTCGTCCGCGGCGGTCACACCGCTGTCGACCAGCTCGACATTCTCGCGCCGGAGCATGCGATACCAGTAGGTGTCGCGCAGCATTCGCTTTCCATAGGGCGGGTAGTTCGGGGTCGCCTTGTCAATCAGGTCCTGGCGTCCGCCCAGTTCGGATTGGATGTGCGCCAGAAGGCGCTCGCGCATCGCCTCGTTGTCGGCGTTCAACGAGCGATCCTTGTGGGGCCAGTCGGGGTCTTTCTGAAGCGAATCGTGAAGGGTGTCGCCGGAGGCCCAGAACAGGAGCCACCTGTACCAATGGATCAGGAAAGGAATGTTCGCGAGCGCCCATTTCTCGCCCTCGCGCATGCGCTTGTGATAGTTGGCGTTCGGCGCGACCCAGTTCGGCGAGCGCTGGAATACGGTGAGGCTGGCGACCCGATCGGCGATAGCCGGGCCGACCTGCACCGCGCTTGCACCGGTCCCCACGAGCGCGCAACGCTTGCCGTCGAGATCGAGGTCGCTCGGCCAGCGGGCGGTATGGAAAGCGACGCCCTTGAAGGTATCGAGTCCTTCGATGTCCGGGATGGAAGGGCGGTTCAGCTGCCCGACCGCGCTTACAAGGAAGCGGGAACACGTATCGGTCTTCTGGCCGTCTTCGTCGCGAACCCGAACCCGCCACACTGACGCGCTCTCGTCCCAAGATGCGCTTTCAACTTCGTGACCGAACCGGATGTGCTCGACGATGCCGTACTTTGTGGCGCAGTCGCGCAGATAGGCGAGGATCTCGTCCTGCTTCGCGAAATGGTGCGTCCAATCCGGCTTTCGTGCGAATGAGAAGCTGTAGAAGTGGCTTGGAATATCCACTCCGGCACCGGGGTAGTGGTTTTCGAGCCAGGTGCCGCCGACATCCATGTTCTTTTCATAGATGGTGAATGGCACGCCCTGCTCGTGCAGCTTGATGCCGAGACAGATGCCGGACAGTCCCGCGCCCACGATTACGACTTCGGGCCTTCCGGGGACAAAGTCCGGTTTGAAGACAGCCAGGTCCGCGGTGCGCTCGTCGTGCTGCGCGAGGTGCATTTCCTCGAGCATCATCTCGGCATAGCCGTCGGGCAGTTCGCAGCCGATACCGCCACCGAGCAATCGCGCGAAGCGTTGTGGGTCAAGCCGTGTCTGCGGACGCAGGCTCCCGTCTGCGATGGCCCGGATCGTATCGACCAGTGCCACGACGACGTCCTGAGCGATGTCCTCGGGTACGGACTGTTCGAAGCTCCACCCGCCCGCGACATGCGGGGCGACCCGATCGATCAGATGGCTGTCACCGGTCAAGGTCGCGTGCACGAGTGCCAAGGGTACCGGCTCGGTCTCGCGCAAGGCGGCGAACAGGGCTTCCTCGTCCACCAGAGCCGCTTGGCACATCGCTGTTACGCAGGCTTCTTTCTTCATTCCGACTCTTCTTCCATCCTTGCCCGGCGATCGCAGGGCCGGAGCAGCTGCAATCTGAACGGACACTGAAATTTCAGAATTCCCAAGTCAAGGGTTTCGTATTGCGATTTCTCGGTTTCCCTTCTTGAGAAGGCATTTGAGATTCTATTCAACCATTTGATATTGCGTTATAAAAATGAAGATAGAAGGCGTGGCTATGTGTGATTCATGATGTTGATCTAAAATTTCACACTTGCATTAATGGCCCGGGCTGGCCTACTCGAAGTGTGCCGTATCCCATTCGAAATACCCATTGGAAACGTTGCCTCATGCCTCAGATCGAATTCGTGCTTTCCACCATCGACCGCACCGAACAGCGGAAGGTGGCCGTCGAAAATGTCGTGATTGCCGGTTGGGCAGGACGGGATGCCGAGGCCGTTCAAGCGCATATCGACGAGTTGGCCGAACTCGGCGTCACGCCGCCCCCCTCCGTTCCATGCTTCTATCCGGTCGGGGCGGAACTCGTCACTGTCGGTGCGGCCGTCGATTGTCTTGGCAGCGCCAGCAGCGGCGAGGTTGAGTACTTCATCTATGTCGACACCGACGATGCCTGGTGGGTCGGCATCGGATCCGATCACACCGACCGTGAGGTCGAGGCCTACTCGGTCGGCGTGTCAAAGCAAGTGTGCCCCAAGCCGATCGCTCCCGAGCTTTGGCGTTACTCGGAAATTCGCGAGACCTGGGACGATCTGATCCTGAGGTCGTGGATCCGTGAGGGTGACGGGGAGAGCCTCTATCAGGAAGGGTCGATCGCCAGTCTTCTGCATCCGGAGGACACGGTTCGCGCCTACGAAGGGCTCGGCGGCCGGATGACCCCGGGCACATTGATGTTCGGCGGGACGATCCCGGTGCTCGGCGGCATCCGCCCCGCTCGCGAATTCCGAATGGAAATTTTCGACCCGGCACGCGACCGCCGGATTACCCATGGTTACACTGCGCGCTGGCTGGCCAGCTAGTCCTCAGCGGAAGGAGAAAAAGAATGGCGATCAACAAGGAACACCTCGAGTTCCACGCCCTGGATCTGGCGTCGGGGTGGGAAGTGCCTCCCGGCTATCCGGAAGGTATAAAGCAGAAGATCATCGCCGGGGCGCTGGATGAAGACAACATGCGCGGCAGCCGCACACGGCTTCTTCGTTTCGATGCCGGGGTCTATACGACGGCGCCGTTCGAGCATGATTACTGGGAAGAGGTGTATCTCATCTCGGGGGATCTGATCGTCGGGAACGATGCCTCCGGAAACGGTGGCGAGAGCTTTGCGCCCAACACCTACGCCTGCCGGCCTCCGCACGCCCCGCACGGTCCGTTCAAGTCCGAGGGCGGCTGCATGCTGCTGGAAATCCACTACTTCGATCCAGCCTAAATGACCGACCTGTCGAACAGCCTTGTCGATGCTGCCGCCCGGCTCGCAGCGAATGAGATCACCAGCGAAGCGCTGGTGGTTTCCTGTCTCGAGTGCGCCCGGGATGCCGGCGGCGAGGGGGGGCGTGTCTTCACGGACCTCTATGCCGAGCAGGCTCTGGAACAGGCCCGGGTCGCCGACAGGATGCGGCGCGCAGGCGTTGTGCCGTCCCGGTTCCTTGGCGTGCCGATCTCGATCAAGGATCTGTTCGACGAGGCAGGCCGGACCACACGGGCCGGGTCCGTGGTGCTGGCCGGGCAACCGCCCGCCCAGGCAGATGCCCCGGCGATCGATCGGCTGAAGGCGGCGGGATTCATCATCGTTGGGCGCACCAACATGACCGAGTTCGCCTATTCCGGACTCGGCCTCAATCCCCACTACGGAACGCCGCTCAATCCCTTCGATAGAGGGACGGGCCGTATTCCGGGCGGTTCTTCGTCCGGGGCGGCCGTATCGGTCAGCGATGGCATGGCCTTCGGCGGCATCGGCTCGGATACCGGAGGCTCCTGCCGCATTCCCGCGGCGCTGTGCGGACTGGTCGGGTACAAGCCGACGGCGGCGCGCGTTAGCCGGCACGGGGTCTTTCCGCTTTCGACGACGTTGGACAGCATCGGTTCGATCGCGGGCGACGTCCCGTCGGTGGCCGCGCTGGATGCAATCATGGCCGGCAGCCCGGCCGCAGACCCGTATCTCGGGACCGTGCGCGGGCTTCGTATCGGCGTGCCACAGACGATCGTGCTCGATGATATGGACGCGAAGGTGGCTGCGGATTTCGACAGGACGCTAGCCCGTCTGACCGTGGCCGGGGCCTGCGCATTCGACATGCCAATGCGGTCCTGGAAGCGGATTGCAGATCTCGGTACGATGGGCGGTTTCGTCGCCGCGGAGGCCTATGCCCGTCATCGACGCATCCTCGACGATCACGCTGCCGAGTATGATCCGCGTGTGCGCGAGAGGATCTTGAAGGGGCGGGACCAGAGCGCGGCCGACTACCTGGATCTCCTGGCGGCGCGCCAATCGCTCATCCACGGGTTCGAGGATGACCTGAATTCGGTCGACGTGCTGGCCTTTCCCACCACGCCCGTCATCGCCCCCGAGCTTGCGCCGCTCGAGGCGGACACCGAGGTCTTCAACGCAACGAACCTTCTCATCCTGCGCAACTCGACCACGATAAACCTGTCGAACGGTTGCGCGATCTCGTTGCCCATGCATGAACCGGAAACCGCTCCCACCGGCTTGACGCTGGCAGCGCCCGGCGGCAAGGACGAGCAGCTCCTGTCCGTCGCACTGACGGTGGAAGGCATGTTGGGCGGCGCGGTGTTTAATGAAAGCTGACGCTTAGTCATGTTTGATTGTATCGCCCAGTCCCGCGGGCCGTTGCGCCAAGTGAGGAGATGTATCGCATGACGACACCGTCGACGAAATCAGCGGTCGCGAGTGGGCAGCGACGCGGGAGGGCTCCGCAGCGCCAATCGTTGCGGGATCGCGCCTACGAGATCATCAAGAAAGAAATCATTACCTGCAAACTTCGCCCCGGCGAGATCATCGGAGAAGCCCACCTCAGCGATCGCCTCGGTATCGGCAGGACGCCGGTTCATCAGGCGCTGGATCGGCTGATGACCGACGGCCTCGTGGAGGTGATGCCGCGCAAGGGCGTGATCGTGAAACCGCTCAGCTTGGATGAAGCGTTCGCGATCGTGGAAATGCGTCTCTTGACCGAGGGGTACTGCGCCGGTGTCGCGGCGGAGCGCATCGAGCAGGGGCTGATCGATCGGCTGGAGGACAATCTGGACAGGATGCGGCTGGCCATCGACAAGCGCAGGCTTGAGGAAATCCTGGAGCTCGACAGCGAGTTTCACAGTCTGGTCGCTTCGGCGGGCGGCAATTCGGTCATGAAGGAGATCCTGGCGAATCTGCATGACCGGGCGACACGCTTCTGGTTCATTTCACTCAAGTCCACAGAACATCAGAATCGCGTTCTCGAGCAGCACACCGACATCGTCAAGGCAATATCCGCCCATAAGGCCGAGGAGGCCAAGGCCGCGATGCGTCGTCATATCGAGCAATTCAGCTCTAATCTGACAAGTATGATGTGATTAGTGCTTTCATGGGTCGTTTCGGAAATGCTGTTAATTTGGGCGCCTTTATTGGGCTCTGATAATTTATCTAATACGAAATAACTGTCTCTTTTGGATGCTGTCTGGCCTTCGTCTCTCCCTCCCGAGTTCAGATTGGTCGGCCGGCCCCGAGCGGAGATAGGCTCGCCGGGGCCGCAAGGGGCTTGCCGCCTTGACCGAAAGAGGCGCAAGCGAGGCGCGGGACGCGCCGTCCGTCAGAAGGCCACCTTGTCCGGGCCCTTGGTCTCGAGGATTTCACGGGCCTCGTCGGGTGAGGCGAGTTCAAGCCCCAGTCCTTCGATGATCTGCCGCGCCTTTTCGACCTGAACGGCATTGCTCTCGGCCAGCGTGCCCGGCCCGGCCCACAGCGAATCCTCCAGTCCCACGCGCACGTGTCCACCCATGGCGGCCGCCATGGCCGCGATGGGTAGCTGGTTCTTGCCTGCGCCAAGCACCGACCAGCGATACTGGTCGCCGAACAGCCTGTCGGCTGTGCGCTTCATGTGCGTCACGTCATCGGGGTGCGCGCCGATCCCGCCCATCAGGCCGAAGACCGTCTGGATGAACAGCGGCCCCTTGACCAGCCCTTCGTCTAGGAAGTGCTTGAGGTTGTAGAGGTGCGCGGTGTCGTAGCATTCGAACTCGAATTTCGTTCCCAGTGCCCCAAGCGTGGTCAGGATGTGTTCGATCTGCCCGAAGCTGTTGTTGAAGATGATGTTCTTGTTGCCGACGTAGTCGCGTTCCCATGCGTGCTTCAGGTTCGGAAACCGTTTCAGCATCGGGAACAGACCGAAGTTCATCGATCCCATGTTGAGTGAGGCGATCTCGGGCTGGTGCGTTTCGGCGGGGCGGATGCGCTCCTCGATGGTCATCGTGGGCGCCCCGCCGGTGGTGATGTTCACGACGCAGTCCGACGCCTGCTTGATGATCCCGAGGAAGGGCGAAAAGGCTTCCGGCGTCTGGTCGGGGCGGCCATCCTTCGGGTCCCGGGCGTGCAGGTGCACCACTGCCGCCCCGGCCTTGGCCGCGCCGATGGCGGCGTCGGCGATTTCGGACGCGGTGACGGGCAGGTATTCCGACATGGACGGCGTGTGGATCGCGCCGGTGACGGCGCAGGTGATGATGACCTTGCGGGGTTTGGCCATTTTTGAGTCTCCTTGATTAAATCCGGTCGGCGGCAAGATGGCGGCGCAGCGCGGCAAGGCGCCGGTCGCGGCGATCCTGCCGGGCCCGTATGGTCTCGGGCGTGCGGTCCTGCGGCCACGTCGCGGCGATCTGCTCGGCGTTTTCGACCGAGAACACCTCCGGTCCGGCGGGGGCCTCGGCAAGGCGGCCATAGAAGCCACCGTATCGGGCGGCATAGTCGACGATGCCGCCGGGGGCATTCAGGTCGATGGTCTCGATCGGTCCCATGAGCGCCCAGCGAAGGCCCAGCCCGTCCTTGATCGTGGCGTCGAGCCCCTCGACCGAGACCACGCCTTCCCCGAGCAGCCGCAGGGCCTCGCCCAGCAGCGCCCCCTGCAGGCGGTTCAGGACGAAGCCGTCGCGCTCGCGGGTCATGCGGACGGGGACCTGGCCGATCTTTGCGTAGACCGCCTCGGCGCGATCCAGGGTCTCGGCCGCCGTCCAGGGGGCGGGGCAGAGCTCCACCACCGGCACGAGGTGCGGCGGGTTCACCGGGTGGCCGACGAGGCAGCGGGCGCGATGCGTCAGCGGCTCGGTAAAGCGCGACGGGACGATCGCGGATGTGGATGAGGCGATCACGGCTTGCGCCGGGGTGGCGGCGTCCAGCCTGGCGAAAAGCGCCTGCTTGACCTCGATCCGTTCCGGTCCGTTCTCCTGCACGAAATGCGCGCCGGCGACGGCATCCTCCAGCGTCGGGCGGGTCTCCATACGGGCGAGCGTGCCGTCGCGATCAGCAAGCAGTCCTTCTGCCACGAGGGTGTCGCAGAGCACGGCCATGTCCTCGGCGAACCGCTCCAGCACCCCGGGGTCGGCGTCCCAGACCCGCACCGCGTATCCGGCACGCGCGAAAAGCGCGGCCCATGAGCGGCCGATGAGGCCCGCACCGATGATGGCAACCGTTTCGGTCATGGATAGTCCTCTTGTCAGAGCCAGAGCACCTGGCGGCGTAGGTCGATATCGGTCGCCAGCGCGGCGGACGGTCCCTCGTGGATTATGCTGCCCCGTTCCAGTGCGACCGTGCGGTCCGACAGGGCGAGCGCGAGATCGAGATTGTGGTCCACGATGATGATGGAAACGTCCTGGCGCAGGGTGTCGAAGGTCTCGAAAAGCTGCTCCACGACTGCCGGGGACAGGCCTTCGAAGGGTTCGTCCAGCAGCAGGACGCGGGTGTCGCCCGACAGCGCCCGGGCCACCGCCGCCATCTGCTGTTCACCGCCCGACAGGTAGTCGGCGGGGATGTCGAGCCGTTCCTTGAGGCGGGGGAAGTACGAGAAAATGCGGTCCTGGGTCCAGTGCACTCCGTGGCCAGTATGACGCCGGATGCGGCCGAGTTCCAGGTTTTCCGCCACGGTCATCCCGGCGAACAGGCCTCGGCCTTGCGGAACGTAGGAAATCCCGGCGCGGGCCATCGCGGCGGAAGGCAGGCCCGATAGGGGCCGACCGTCCATGCGGATCTCGCCGCTGCCTACGGGAGCGATCCCGATGAGGGACTTGAGCAGCGTCGACTTGCCCGCCCCGTTGCGACCCAGCAGCGCGAGGATCTCGCCCTGCCGCAGATCGAAGGAGACGTCGTTGAGAATGTGGCTCTTGCCGTAACTCACGTTCACCTTGTCGAGCGACAGCACCACATCGTCGCGCATCGCACTCTCGCGCGGCCTGGCCGCAACGACGGAGGTGCCGGAGCCGATATAGACCTCCTGCACGCGTTTGTCCGCGCGTGCCTGCTTCACCGTGCCGTCGAGCAGGACCCGGCCTTCGTTCATCACCGTCACCTGGTCGGCGAGTTCGAAGACCCGGTCGATGTCATGTTCGACAAGCAGCACCGGAATGTCCGCGGACAGCGTCTTGAGCAGCACGCCGATCCGCTCCCGTTCGGCGACCGACAGGCCCGCCAATGGCTCGTCGGCCAGCAGGATGCAGGGGTGGTTGCCGAGTGCGAGGCCGAGGTCCAGGAGCCGCTGACCGCCGTAGGACAGCGAGGCGGCCTCGGCCTGTTCCATCCCGGCCAGACCGGCGTAGTCGAGGATCTGTGCCGTGCGGCTGTTGACCTCGTCGAGGTCGCGGGCGCGGATCAGCGGGTTCATGCGCCGCGGATCGCCTGCCTGCACGGCAAGGCGGATGTTTTCCTGCACGGTGAGCGAGGGGAACAGGTTGGTGATCTGGAAGCTCCGCCCGATGCCCGCCGCCGAGATCTCCTCGGGCGTGCGGCCGGAGAGCGGGGCGCCGGCCAGTCTCACGTCGCCCGCGTCGGGCTTGTAGAGACCCGAGAGCAGGTTGAAGGCGGTCGTCTTGCCCGCGCCGTTCGGGCCGATCAGCGCATGCAGCGAGCGGTCGCGCACCGAGATGTCGACGTCGTCCACGGCTTTCAGGCCGCCGAAGTGCTTGGAGATGCCCTTGGCCACAAGCAGGGGCCCGTCGACGTGGTCGGTGGGCTTGAGGAAGGCGGGCAGGGGGTGCACCTCGGCCTTGCGGCCGGCCATGGCGGCGCCGGTCTCGGCGGGCGGGTTGAAATGGCGGCCGATCTGGCCCGGGATGCCGATGAGGCCGTCGCGGGCGTAGAGCACGAAGACCATGAACACGAGGCCGAACCAGAGCAGCCAGTTGTCGGTGTAGATCGACAGGTATTCCCGGAACAGGATGTAGAACAGCGCGCCGACGGCGGGTCCGATAAAGCTGCGCATCCCGCCGATCACGACCATGGCCAGAAGCTCGCCCGAGAAGATGACGGACATCGGTTCGGCCGAAGTCATGCGGTTCTTGTAGAGCAGCAGCACGCCCGCCAGCGCCGTGATCGTGGCGGAGAGAACGAAGGCCGCGAGTTTGTAGCGGTCGACCTTGTAGCCCAGGAAGCGGGACCGCTGCTCGTTCTCGCGGATCGCGAGGAGCACGGTGCCCAGCGGCGAATTGTTGAAGCGCCAGAGCACGACGAGGACGGCGAAGGCGATGGCCGCGACCAGCCAGTAATAGGGCTGGGACATCTCGAAATCGAGACCGAAGAACGCCGGCCGGTCGATCCCGCCCAGACCGTTCTCGCCGCCCGTCACCTCGGTCCAGCGGAAGGCAATGCTGAAGCCGAGCGCGGAGAGCGCCAGCGTCATGAGCGAGAAGTAGACGCCGCGGCGGCGCAGGATCAGCGCGCCGAAGCCCGTGGCGACCACGGCGGTGAGCACCACGGCCACCAGCATCGGGATCCAGAAGGCCCCGCCCATGGCGAGCGAGGTCAGCCCGGCGATATAGGCGCCAAGCCCGAACCACGCGCCGTGGCCGAAGCTCACCAGGCCGGTGCGGCCGGCCAGGATGTTGAGGCCCATGCAGGCGAGGCCATAGACCACGACCTCGGTCGCCGACGTGTAGGTGAGGCCGGCGGCGAGGATGATGAAGGGCAGCACGATCAGCGCGACGCCCGCGACCAGAAGCGGATGACTGCGGATCATGGGGCTACTCGAAGCGGAGGATGCGCTCGCCCAGCAGCCCGCGCGGACGCAGCAGCAGGACGACGAACATCAGGAGATAGATGGCGGCGGTGGACCAGGACGACAGGCCGACGGCGACGAGAACGCCCTTGGTGAGGCCCACCAGGACGGCGGCGATGATGACGCCCCAGAAGGACCCGAGGCCCCCGATCACCACCACGACAAACGCCAGCGTGATGATCTCTGCCCCCATGGCGGGGTGGATTGTGTAGATGGGCGACAGCAGGACGCCGGCCAGGCCGGCAAGACCGATGCCGATGCCCGCCACCACGGAAAGGTAAGGCCGCAGCGAGATGCCGAGCGATCCCACGATCTCGGGATTCTGAACGCCGGCGCGGACGATCCGACCAAAGGACGTCCGGTTCAGAAGGACCCACAGCGCGGCCACGGAGGCGACCGCCACGGCGATCAGGAAGATGCGGTATCGCGAATAGATGAAGTCGCCGAGAAAGACCTGGCCGCGCAGGATATCGGGCATGTTGTAGCTTTGCGGCGAGGCACCGTAGATCCAGCGCAGCCCCTGTTCGATCACCATGGCGAGGCCGAAGGTCAGCAGCAGGGAATACAGCGGATCGACCCGGTAGAAGCGGGTGAAGAGCGACCGCTCCGTGAGCATCCCCAGCCCCGCGACGATCAGCGGAACGAGGATCAGCGCCCCGAAAAAGCCGACGTAAGGCGTGATCGTGATGGCGAGATAGGCGCCGATGGCGAAGAACGCCCCGTGCGCGAGGTTGATGATTCCGCCCAGCGAAAAGATCAGCGACAGCCCCAGCGCGATGAGCAGGTAGTAGGTGCCGTCGAGCAGCCCGTTCAGAACCTGCGCGATGAATGCCCCCAGCATGGTGGCGCGATGCCTCCCCGTCGATTGTCCTTGGAGTCGGGGGCGGAGCGTGCTCCGCCCCCGGATCGGCTCAGAGCGAGCAGGTGCCGCCGGTGACGCTCTGAGCGAGCGTTTCGAGCGGTTCGCCCGCGCCGGGGAGCGGCTCGGAGGTGGTGAAGATGTCCCACTCGTTCTTCACCTGGTCCGCCGGCAGCGCGGTAATGGCGTAGATCTCCTGGATGAGCTGGTGATCCTCGGGGCGGAAATAGCCCTTGCGGTTCTTCATCAGGTCGAACTGGGCCTCGGAGCTTTCGAGGTAGTCCACCAGCGCGTCGCCGGAGGCATCGCCCGCCGCCGCCACGGCTTGCGCCATGATGAGGCCGGCGTTGTAGTCGCCCCAGGCCTGGTTCTCGGGCGGCTTCTCGTAGGCATCGCTGAACGCCTTGACGAAGGCCTGGCTCGGGTCGTTCGGCACGAGGTGGTTCCAGACGTTGGGCCAGGTGCCGCGGAAGTTCTGCGCGCCCGCGGCCCATGCCGACACCGTGTCGAAGCCGAAGCCGCCGAGTGTGAAGTCGAGCCCGAACTCGCTGTACTGCTTGAAGAAGTTGGTGATCTGCGTTCCCGCGAGGTTCAGCGCCACGACGTCGGGCTCGGCCTGACGGATCTTCAGCAGGTAGGAGGAGAAGTCGGTGGCATCGGTCGGCACCAACTCGTCACCGACGAGATTGCCGCCATTGGCATCGAGGAAGGCCTTAGCCGCCGCCAACAGGTCGTGGCCGAAGGCATAGTCCGCCGTCATCGTGAACCAGTTCTTGCCGTCGACCAGGCCTTCACCCTTGAAGAACTGGCCCTCGGCGTTCACGTACATCGAGTTCTGCGTCTCGACGTGGAACATGTAGCGGTTGCAATCCTTCCCGCGCAGGCTGTCGGAGTTGCCGCCGGTGTTCACGAAACACTTCTTGTAGCGCGCCGCCACCTGGCTGATCGTGAGACACGAGGCGGAGGAGATCTCGCCGATGATCATGTCGACCTGATCGCGCTCGAACATGCGCTCGGCCTTGGTCGAGGCGGTCTGCGGGTTGACGCTGTCCTCCATGATGAGCTCGACCTGCCGCCCGCCGGCGCCACCGTTGGCGTTGATGTGCTCCACCGCCAGCTGGATGCCCATTTGGGCGTATTCGCCGAGCGGACCAAGGAAACCGGTGGTGGGGGTGAGGTGGCCGATCTTGAGCGGTGCGGATTGCGCGCGCAGATAGGCCGGGGCCGCGACGGTCAGCGCAAGACCGGCCGCACCCGTCAGCAGGAACTCCCTGCGGGTTTTGTTGGTGGTCGTCATGGAAATCCTCCTTGGAATCTTTTGATTGCGGATCGCACCGCATCGGGGGCGCATGATATTTCTGGCCGCGGTTCCTCCTCCGTCGGAAGATCAATGGTTGCAGGAGTTGCCGTCTCGCCCGATACTGTGTGATCTGAGATCACAGTTGCAGAGGGGTGCGCTGGGAGTCAACAGGAGTTAACGGATTCATGGGCCAGCCGCTTGACCAGCTACGCCCCGCCCGTCGGCAGACACTTTCCGATCAGGTGTTCGACACCCTGAGCGAGATGCTGTTGTCCGGAGCGCTGAAGCCGCGCGACCGCCTCTCCCTGAGGGATCTTGCCGAGCGACTCGAGGTCTCGATGATGCCGGTGCGCGAAGCCGTGAGTCGTCTGGCGGCCAGTGGCGCGCTGGAGGTTTCGCCCAAGCGGGCCGTGATGGTGCCGCTGATGACGGCGGCGGAATTCGCCGATCTGACCATGGTGCGGATGCTGAACGAGGGGCAGGCGGCGCGGCTTGCGGCAGAGCGTGCTTCCAAGACGGAGATCGCGGGGGTCATCGCTCTGGCGGAGCGGTTCGACGAGGTGCTGGACAGCGCCTACGGAAGTCCGGCGGCAGTGGCGGCGAACAAGGACCTGCATTTCGCGCTCTACCGCGCGGCGGGGTCGGATGTGCTGATGGAGCTGATCACCATGCTCTGGCTCAAGGCCGGGCCGATCATCAACTTCGACATCGGCGTGGCGGCGGGAGTGCCCGCCGACGAGGAGATGACACGGTCGCGCGGGCACCATTCGCGGTCGCATCACCGGATGCTCTGCGACGCGCTCACGGCGCGCGACGGAGCGGCGGCGGCGCACGCGGTGTCCGAGGACATTCGCGTTGCCTCCGAGCTCATTCGCGCCCAGGCGGGCATGGATACGGAAGACAGCAGGAGGAGGATCATCACGTGAACCTGGAACTGGAGGGGGCGCGCGTCATCGTGACCGCAGGTGCGCAGGGCATCGGCCGCGCCATCGTCGAGGCCTACCTGGCCGAGGGCGCACGGGTGGCCACCTGCGACATCGCCGAAGACGCGCTCGTGACGCTGCCGGACGACGTCTTTCGCATGCATGCCGACATGGGGGATGCAGGTCATATCGAGCGCTTCATGGTGGCGGCGCTGGATCACCTTGGCGGGTTGGATGTGCTGGTGAACAATGCCGGGATCGCTGGGCCGACCGGACCGGTCGATGAGATCGATCCCGCCGACTGGGACACGTGCCTCGCCGTCTGCCTGTCATCCCAGTTTCACTGTGTGCGCCATGCCGTCCCTGCCTTGCGCAAAAGCGACAACGCCTCGATCGTCAACCTGTCCTCCATCGCGGGGCGGCTCGGCTTTGCCATGCGCACGCCTTACGCCACGGCGAAATGGGGCGTGATCGGTTTCACCAAGTCGTTGTCGATCGAGCTCGGCCCGGACGGCATCCGCTGCAATGCCATCCTGCCCGGCATCGTTGCGGGAGACCGCCAGCGGCGGGTGCTCGAGGCCAAGGCCCAGCGAAGAGGGATGAGCTTCGAACAGATCGAGGCCGAGGCCTTCTCCTACACCTCAATCAAGCAATACGTGCAGCCCGACCAGATCGCAGACCAAATCCTCTTTGTCACGAGTCCACGCGGCCGGACGATCTCCGGGCAGGCGCTTTCGGTTTGCGGCGACAGCCGGATGCTGGCCTGAGGATCGGTTGGCGACGGGTTCCGTCCGGCGGGTCGTAGCCGACGGGTCGCAGCCGACCAGGCGTTGCCGCCGCGAGTGATCCCGGACGCCTCTGATGAATTCCCGGGAACCAGGGACATCTGATCAGTCGAGGTCCGGCGTCAGACCCGTGCCTCGGATATGGGCGCGACGCTGGCCCGGGTCACAAGGCAGGCGAGTCGCGCCTTGGGCGAGGTGACGATTGCCCGTTCAGCCATGTCCGTGGCGCCAGCGATCGTCACTTTGCGCTGAAATCCCGAAACTGCGGCAGGTCTCCCGGCTGTATGGCCTGGCTCGATCGCGCCTGGGCTGTGCGCGACGTTCCGACGTCCTGTTCAGGCGGAGTGCGTTTTTCGGTCCATTCCAGCCTCCTTCCTACTCAGAATGGAGGCCCGATTTGCTCCATCGGCGCGGACCAAATTTCTCAATCCAAGCCTGAACCGTTTCTCATCGGGGCGGTCGTCTAATATAATGTTATCACTCGTGAATACGTAATTGTCGATAACATTGTTGACAATATTGAAGACGCTGCATAGGGTCGCTGTCAATCAAGGCGGCGGTCCGGAGGCTGAGCCGGAGGAGCCGATGCCAAAGAACGCGAAAATGGGGGTGAACGAGGTTGTGAACGCGCTGCGGCAGAGAATTGTCGATCACGATCTGCCGCCGGGTTCGAAGCTTCGGGAAACCGCGCTTGCTGAGGAATTCAGCGTGTCGCGCCCGCGTCTGCGGGAGGCCTTCGGCATTCTGGAAGAGCGTGGCCTGATCGAGCGTGTCCGCAATCAGGGCGCGGTTGTCTCGCGGCTGAGTGTCGAACAGGTCAAGTCGCTCTTCGAAGTTCGCGAAGTGCTTGAGGCCCTCGCGGTCCGCCTGGCAACCGAGAATGCCAAGCCGGGCACCTGGGATGCGCTGCGGGAGCGGTTCGGCGCCCCGGCCGAGACGGCTTTGGCGAACAACGATCTCGATTTCTACGTCGAGAGCGTGAACCAGTTTCGCCAGCTCAGCTTCCACGAAGCGAAAAACGAGATCCTCTCGCAAAGCCTCGACATTCTCTACGACCGGTCGCGGGTGCTGATCCGCCGGCTCGTGCTCGTGCCCGGCCGGGCCGTGGCCGGAATGCTCGAACAGCGCGAGGTCCTCGACGCGATGATCGCCGGCAAGGCCGAGGAAGCGGAGGCCCTGAAGCGCGAGAACATCAGAAGCGCGCGTCGATGGTTCTCTGACTATCAGAAATTCCTGCTCTGACGGGCCGGTACGGAAAATCCACCTGACACCAGAACGAAGCCAGCCAGTGAATCGATGACCGAACCCGCAAGCCGCCCCAAGTCCCGTCCTCTCGATGGTTGCCGTGTGATCGAACTCGGTTCGACGGTGGCCGGCCCGTTCTGCGCACGGCTGCTGGCGGATTTCGGGGCGGATGTCATCAAGGTCGAGCAGCGCGAGGGCGATGCCGTCCGGTCGATGGGCAAGCGGGCCAAGGGGCGCTCCCTCTATGCCGCGTCGATCCTCAGGAACAAACGCAACGTCTCGGTCGATCTGCGCCGGCCCGAGGGTCAGAACCTCGTGAAGGCGCTGTGTTCGACGGCCGACATCGTCATCGAGAACTTCAAGCCCGGAACGCTGGAGCGGTGGGGTCTGTCCTACGACGACCTGAAAGCCGTCAATCCCGGCATCGTTCTCGTCCGGATTTCCGGATACGGGCAGGACGGCCCCTACAGCAAGCGGCCCGGCTACGGCGTTATCTGCGAAGCCGTCAGCGGCATGCGCGAGATCACGGGCGACCCGGATCGCCCGCCCGCCCGGGTCGCGGTTTCCCTGACCGACTACATCACCGGCCTCTACGCGGCGTTCGGTGCGGTGATCGCCCTGCTGGCGCGCGAAAAGTGCGGCGTCGGACAGGTCGTCGACGCTTCGCTGTACGAGGCCGCCTTCAGCTTCATGGAGCCGCATGTGCCGGCGTACCAGCAGCTCGGCGCCATCGCGCGGCGCGCCGGCCCCCGCCTGCCGGACAACACGCCCAATTCGCTGTACCCGACCGCGGACGGCCGCTTCATCCATATCACCGCGATCAGCAACTCGGTGTTCCGTCGGCTCTGCGAGGCGATGGGCAGGCCGGAACTGGCCGCCGATCCGCGGTTTGTCGACGGTGTCTCGCGTACCGCGCATGAGGACGAACTCGACGGGATCATCGGCACCTGGACGGGCTCGGCGCCGCTGGACGAGGTCGAGGCCAAGCTGCACGACGCCGATGTACCGGCCGCGCGGATCTATGACATGCGCGACATCTTCGCCGACGCGCACTACGCCGCGCGCAACACCATCGTGCAGCCGGAAGATCCGGTTCTCGGCCCGGTGGCAATGGCCAACGTGACGCCGCGCCTCTCCGCCACGCCCGGAAAGGTGGAGTGGCCGGGCCGCGCCATCGGGGCCGATACGCTGTCCGTCTTCCAGAACGAGCTCGGCCTGACTTCGGAGGCGATTGCCGACCTCCTCGAAGCCGGCGTGCTGTTTGCGGGGGACGATGAACCTGCCTCCCAGCGGGAGGACCATTCGATGACGGGAGACGCACTTTGAACCTGGACGTCCAAGCAGCCGCCGGCGAGCCGGCTATCGACGACGAGCTTTCCCGTCGTGAAAGTCATGCGCTTGCAATGGGTGGCCCCGACAAGATCCGCCGCCGTGCCGAGGCGGGGCTGCTGAATGCGCGCGAACGTGTCGATCGCCTGATTGATCCCGGGTCGTTCCGCGAGATCGGCCTGCTGGGCGTTTCGAGCGCCGTGGAAGCCGACCGGCACAAGACGCCGGCGGACGGCAAGGTGACCGGCTACGCTCGGATGGGCGGCCGCAGAATCGCCGTCGTATCGAACGATTTCACGGTCAAGGGCGCCTCGTCGAGCATGACGAACATGCGCAAGATCGGGCACGTGAAGCGCGTGGCCACCGAACGCGGCATGCCGATCGTCTGGTTCGGGGAATCTTCCGGCGCGCGGATGCCCGACAACATGGGCGCGCGCGGCATGGGCACCATGCTGGGCAACGATCCGACGCAGTATATCCGTGATCGCAAGACCCCCTGGGCGTCGGCGGTTCTGGGCCAGTGCTTCGGCTCGTCCGCCTGGTATGCCTGCCTGTCGGACTTCACCGTGATGCGGAAGGGCGCCGTTCTTGCGGTGGCGAGCCACGGGCTTGCGTCGCTTGCCATCGGCCAGACCGTCGAGCCAGAGGATCTGGGCGGCTGGAAGCTGCATTCGGAGAAAACGGGGCTGATCGATCGCGTCGTCGAGAGCGACGAAGAGGCGGTCGAAGAGATCCGGACGTTCCTGTCCTACCTGCCGGCGCATTGCAACGAGGCTCCGCCCTGCATGGAGCCGCCGGACGAGCGGTCGGACGCGCTCCGCGCCGCGCGCGAGCGCATCACCCGGCTGGTCCCGGAAAGCCGCCGTCAGGGCTATGACGTGCGCAAGGTCATCGAGGCCCTGGCCGATCCGGACTCGTACTTCGAGCTCAAGCCGCGCTTCGGCCGCGTCGCGTCGACGGGACTTGCCCGGATGGGGGGACGCCCGGTCGGGTTCGTCGCCAACAACCCGATGTTCAAGGCCGGCGCACTCGACGTTGATGCCTGCGAGAAGATCACGCGCTTCCTGGTGATGTGCGATTCCTTCAACATCCCGATCGTCCTTCTGGTCGACACGCCGGGCTTCGTGATCGGCATCGAGGGCGAACGCCGCAAGGCGCCGGGCAAGATCATGAACTTCATGTCGGCGCTTCAACTGTGCACCGTGCCCAAGCTGTCGATCATCCTGCGGAAGAGCTACGGGCAGGCGTACCTGAACATGGGCGGCGGCCGGAATTCCGACGAGGTGGCCGCCTGGCCCTCCGCCGAGGTGAGTTTCATGGACCCGGCCTATTCGGTGGACGTGGTGACCTGGGGGCGCGACGTCGGCGAGGCCGAACGAGAGCGCCTGCGCCAGCAGATGGAACAGGATTCGGGCGTCTTCGGGCTGGCCGAGATCAATGCCGTCCAGTCGGTGATCCGCCCCGAAAACACCCGCGACTACCTGCTGGACATGCTCGAAATCCATACCGCGCGCCTGTCGAAGGGCATCGGACAGCACCGCATGGCCACCTGGCCCACCACGTTTTGATCGTTGGCGCGGGGCTCCGGTCCCGCGGCTTTTTCAGGGAAGAGAGAGGCGAATGGCGAACGAAGAAGTTTTGGCACCGGTCAGCGGCTCGGTGTGGAAGGTCGAGTGCACGGTGGGGCAGGACGTGAACGAGGGCGACATCCTGATGATCCTCGAATCCATGAAGATGGAAATTCCGGTGGAAGCGCCGGCGACCGGCAAGGTCAGCAGCCTCACCGTCGCCGAAGGCGATGCCGTCGATGAGGACGCGGTACTTGGTGTGATCGCCAAATGACGGATCACGAACGCCCATCGCAGCCCGGGATCGAGGATCTGCTCGACGAACTCAGCTTCCGCCGCGAGGAGGCGCTGAAGATGGGCGGCGACGTCGCGATCGAGCGCCAGCATGCCGCCGGCCGCCTGACGGTCCGCGAACGGATCGCGCAACTTGGTGACCGCGACAGTTTCCAGGAGATCGGCGGGCTGGCCGGCACGGGGCACTACGACGCCGACGAGACGCTGCAATCCGTTACGCCTGCGCCTTATGTCGGGGGCACCGTCACGATCGATTCCCGCACCGTCGTCGTCGGTGGCGAAGACTTCACCGTTCGCGGCGGCACGACCTTCAGCGCCACAAGGCGCAAGGGCGGCCAGGGCGGGCTGGTCGAGGACTTCGCCTTCCACTATCGCCTGCCGCTGGTCAATCTCATCGACGGCGCCGGGGGCACGGTCAGCTCGATCGAGAAACGGCGGCACACAGTCTTTCCCGGCGTGCATGGCTTCGAGCGTTCGGTCTCGCTCCTGGGACAATCGCCGGTCGCCTCCGCCGTCCTCGGTACCGCTGCCGGAGGACCGGCGGGAAGGGCGATCCTGTCGCACTTCTCCATCATGGTCCGCGGGTCGAGCCAGATTTTCGCCGCCGGCCCGCCCGTGGTTAAGCGCTCGCTCGGCCAGGTGATCGACAAGGAGGATCTCGGCGGTGCCGCGGTTGCCGTCGACAAGGCCGGAACGATCCACAACGCCGCAGACACCGAGGCCGAGGCTCTCGAGCAGATCCGCCGTTTCCTCAGCTTCATGCCGCAGAACGTCTGGGAGATGCCGCCCGTGACGCCCTGCGACGATCCCGTCGACCGTTGCGAGGACGGTCTGCGCACGATCGTTCCGTCACGTCGCACGCAGGCGTTCAACGTCCGGAAGCTGATCGACATGATCGTGGACCGCGGCTCGGCGTTCGAGATCCAGCCGACCCACGCCAAGTCCGTGGTCACGACTCTCGCGCGCTTCAATGGCCGGCCCGCCGGGATCGTCGCCAACAATCCGATGGTCTACGGCGGTGCGATGGACGACAAGTCCGCGCGCAAGCAGATCCGCTTCATGCAGCTCTGCGACACGTTCCACCTGCCGCTGATCTTTCTGGTGGACGTGCCCGGTTTCATGGTTGGGCTCCGCGCAGAGGAGAACGCGACCCTTCTCGAAGGAATGCGGGTCGTACACGCCGCCGCCGGGATCAGCGTGCCGACGACCACTCTTGTTATCCGCAAGTGCTACGGCATGGCGGGCATGGCGACCTGCAACAAGAACGGCGTCGACTACAAGCTGGCCTGGCCGACCGCCGAATGGGGCTCGCTTCCGATCGAGGGCGGTGTTGCGGCCGCCTTTCGCCGCGAGATCCAGGACGCGGACGATCCTGCGGCCAAGGAAAAGGAAATCGAAGCCCGGCTCCGGCCCTTCGCCTCGCCGTTCCGTACCGCGGAAGCCTTTGCCGTGGAAGACATTATCGATCCACGGGAAACCCGGCCGGTGCTCTGCCGGCTGGTTGAGCTGGCGGAGGTTCCGATCCGTCAGAACCTCGGTCCAAGAAAGGTGTTCAACTTCATGCCGTGACCGAACGTCGTGCGGGAATGGGGGCGCACGGCGGAGACAACCAAACCGCGATGAGATGATCCAAAGGGTCACGGCCATCGCATCATAGAGAACTGGGAGGAACTACGATGTTCAATACACGGACTTTGGCGCTGTCGGCGTCACTCGCGCTCGCAGCCGGCATGGCGACGCAGGCCATGGCGCAAGACCGGCTCGCGTTCGGCTCGACCGCGCAGAGCTCGGTTCACTACACCTACGCGGTCGCGGCCGCCAAGGCGATCAACGACAACGAAGACGATCTCGATGTGACCGTCATCGTCACCGGCGGTGCGGTCGACAACCTGGCGCGGCTCGCCAGGGATCAGATCGACATGGGGCTGGGGACCTACGCGACGATCTATCAGGCCTACAAGGGCATCGGGAAGTTCGAGGGCAAGGCGATGCCGAACCTCCGCGGTCTGTGGGTCCACTCCCCGGCCACGCAAGCCTGGGTCGTCCGCGAGGATAGCGGCGTTACCAGCCTTCCGGAACTCGCGGGCAAACCCTTCACGCCGGGCCAGCGCGGCTCGGCCACCGAGCAGCTCTCCATCCAGATGCTGGAAGTGCTGGGCGTCCAGCCGGACATGCAGCGGCTGACCCTGAGCGATGCCGTCGATGCCGTGAAGGACGGGCGCTCGATCGGTTACGTCAAGGCGGGCGGGGCCGGAACGATCGACGGGACGACCATGGAGCTTAGGGCCTTCACACCGATCCGGATGCTCAGCTTCACCGAGGACGAGAAAGCCAAGGTGCAGGAGGCGCTGCCGTTCATCAGCTTTGCCTCCTACGACGACGGCGAGGTCGAGGATTTCCCCGCGTTTACCGTTCCGGTTCAGGTGATCGGCCAGTTCACCACCAGCGACGCGATGAGCGAGGAGCAGGTCATGAAACTACTCGCGGCCATCGCAGACAATCCGGACGTGCAGACCAACGCGTTCCCCGGATTCGGCGATATCGACGTGCTGCAGGACAGCGTGGACCTGATCAACATCCCGCTTCATGCCGGTGCCGTGAAGTTCTACCAGTCGCGCGGCATCGACGTTCCGGATGCCCTGATCCCGCCTGAGATGAAGTGATTGAAGTGCGGCCCCCGGATTCGGGGGCCGCTCCTTTCAACGCGTTATCGAAAGTAGATCAGACCATGACCGATCTCGCAGAGACCGGACCGGCGGACACCGCAAAATCCGGCGCCGAGAGCGCTGTGGGCAAGGCACTGCTCGTCCTGAGCCTTCTGCTGATTGCCTTCCACGTATACACGGCAGGTTTCGGCCAGTTCCAGCCGCTGGTGCAGCGCTCGGCGCATGTCGGCCTTGGCCTGATGATCGCCTACCTGTCGTTCGGCCGCATCGGCAATCGGGCCGACGGGGTGTTTGCGAGCCGTTTCGGATTGGTCCTGCGCTTGGCCGGCGCCGCGCTTGCCGGGGCGATCTGCATCTACATCCTGTCTCAGGAACAGAGGATCACCGAATCCTTCGGCATCATCGCCACGCCATTCGAAATCGGCGCGGCATTCGCCATCATCCTTCTGATTCTTGTCGCCGCCTATCAGACGACCGGCCCGGCGTTGCCGATCCTCGCCGTGCTGGCGCTCGCCTACGCCCTTCTGGGCGATCTGATCCAGGGATCCTGGGGGCACACCGGTTTCTCCGTGTCCTATCTCGTCGAGTACCTGTTTCTCGGGACCGAGGGGATCTGGGGCATGGTGACCGGCCTGTCGGCAAACCTGATCGCGATCTTCATCATCTTCGGCTCGGTGCTTCTGGCCACCGGCGGCGCACAGAGCTTCATGGACATCGCCCTGCTGGTCGCCGGGCGCAAGCCGGGCGGGGCGGCGAAGGTGGCGACCGTCTCCAGCGCGCTGTTCGGCATGCTGAACGGCGCGGCTGTCGCGAACGTCGCGACGACCGGCAATTTCACGATTCCCGCGATGAAACGACTTGGCTACCGGCCAAGCTTCGCGGGCGCAGTGGAGGCGACGGCGTCTTCCGGCGGACAGCTCACGCCGCCGATCATGGGTGCGGGCGCCTTCGTCATGGCGGAGCTTCTGGGCATTCCGTATCTCGACGTCGTCTACGCCGCGATCATTCCCGCCCTGCTGTTCTTCGCCTGCGTCTGGTTCTCGGTGGAGATCGAGGCGCGGCGCGAGGACATGAAGCCATTCGACGACGCCGATATGCCGTCCTGGCGCGAAGTGCTGGTGCCGGCGCGGATTCTCCCGCTCGCCCTCACGCTGACGGTGACGCTCGGGGCCATGTTTGCCGGGCGCACGCCAAGCCTCGCGGCGTTCTATGGCATCGTCACGAATGTCGTCCTGTTCATCGTTTTCGGCGGTTTCGATCTGAAAGAGCAGCGGGACCGGTTTCGGGCGCTTCTCGACGGGGCGCTTCTCGCAGCCGGGAGCATCGTCAGCATCCTCGCTCTGCTTGTCTGCGCGCAGATCGTCCTGTCGCTGATCGGGCTTACCGGCGTCGGGATCAAGCTGAGCGAAAGCATCATGGGGGTAGAGGCCTCCAGCGGCCTCCTCGTCGGGACGATCTTCGCGATGATCGTCTCCCTGATCCTGGGGATGGGGATGCCGACGACGGCGGCCTACCTTCTCGCCGCCGCGGTCGTGGCGCCCGCTCTGATCGAGCTGGGGCTCGAGCCGATGATCGCGCATTTCTTCGTCTTCTATTCGGCGCTCCTGTCCGCTCTGACCCCGCCGGTGTGCACCGCCGTGTTCGCGGCGGCGGTCATCGCGAAGACCCATTGGTGGCCGATCTGTCTTGCCGCCGTGAAGCTCGCCGCGATGAAGTACATCCTGCCGTTCTTCTTCGTGTTCCGCGAAGCGGTGCTTCTGAAAGGGGACCCGACCGAGATCGTCTGGGCCGGGATCATGGGGCTGGTGGCCTCCATGCTGCTGGCGATCGCGACGGGACGATATTACCTGCGGCCGATCCCCTGGCCGGTAGCGGCCGGCCTGTTTGTCATCGGCGTTGCCGTCGCATCCGGTAACTGGCTCGCCGATGTTATCGCCATCGGTGCGCTGCTCGGCCTCATGGTCGTGCAACGCCTGCAGATCGCGCGAGCGAAGGTGTCGGAAGACGGCAGCCCGTCCGTACGGGCGTAGGTGGCGATGGGCCGCCTCATTCTGCTGATCTGGCCGATCGCGCTGATCGATGCCTTGGTCGGGCGGAGCATCCTGACCACGATCGGCGGCGCGGTCCTGGCGGTCTACCTTGTCGCGAGCCTCGCAACCGCCAGGCCGGCGAACCGAATCCTCGCGCTGATGATCCTGGCGGCGGCCACGGGCGTGGCGATGGTCGACGGGCGGCTGGCCGCCATTCCAGAGGCGTTTTCGCAGACGCTTGTCCTGGCAGCCTTTGTTCCGTCGGCGCATCTCCTGCGCTCGGTGGCCGAAAGCGATCAAAGGGTACGGCGCTTTCGGGACCTGCTCGCGGACGCCGATCCCGGGTCTCGGCCGGCGTGGCTGCTGGTCGGCTCCAATCTTCTTGGAAGCGTTTTGACGGTCGGGGCCGTGGCCGTCCTGTCGCCGGTCTTCGCGGACAAGTCACAACCATCGTTGCGGCGCAACGACGCCGTATCGGTTGTGGCGGGGACCGCGCTGGCGTTGACCTGGTCGCCGTTCTTCGTGGCCATGGCGGTCGTCAGCAGCTTTCTGCCGAACGTGCCGCTCTGGGCCGCGATCCTCATGGGCCTTGGCCTGTCCGCCCTGGGCCTCGCCATCACCCTCGTATTGCTTCGAACCCCAAAGCCCCTGCGGACGGCCGCCCGTGCCGCCGCCGCGCTGCGCGGCTTCGTGCCGCTGATCGCGACAGCGGGCCTGGCCGTCGTGCTCTTGCGCCTCTCCGGCGACCTCTCGACCCTGGCGGCCGCCTGCGTGACGATGCCGCCGCTCTGTGCGCTGCTGGTCGTGACGCGGGCGCAAACCGTGCGGGACGGCGCGCGTCAGATCCCCGACGTGCTTCGCTACACGGCGCAGCGGATCCGCAACATCGGGGCCGAGGTCGGCATCCTCGCGCTCGCCTTCATGCTGGGGCTCGTCGTGCGGTCGAGCCCCGCCGTCTCGGACGCCGTCGCCGCTTCGGGGCTCGCCCACCTGCCCGGCCTGCTGATCCTGTTCATCGTTCCCCTCGGCATGATCGGGGCGGGCATGCTGAGCGTGCATCCCATTGTTTCGGCGTCCCTGATGCTTGCTGTCTTCTCCGGTCAGAACACCGGCGTCAGCGATCTTGCGCTGATGGGCGCCACCCTCGTCGGCTGGAGCGCGTCGGCGATGCTGTCGTTCTCGGGCCTTCTGCTGATGGTCACCATGTCGCTTGGCGAGGTGCCGCGCAGCCAGCTCATCTTCGGGCGCAACATTCTCGTTGCCTTGATCTTCGCGACGCTCGGCGCGCTCGTCCTTGCGCTGCTCAATCGCACGATCGCCTGACCCACAACCTGCCGACCCGTTCCAAAGGAGACACCATGCCAGAGATCAGGACGCTTCTCGTCGCCAACCGCGGAGAGATTGCTTGCCGCATCATCGCCACCTGTCGCCAGATGGGGATCAGAACCGTTGCGATCTATTCGGAGGCGGATGCGGGCGCGGCCCACGTCTCGATGGCCGACGAAGCCCACCTCGTTGGCCCGGCGCCGGCGCGCGACAGCTACCTGCGGGGCGACACGATCATCGACATCGCCGGCAAGACGGCTGCCGATGCAATTCATCCGGGATACGGATTCCTGTCGGAATCCCCGGACTTCGCGCGCGCCGTGACGGCGGCGGGTCTCATCTGGGTCGGCCCCGACGCCGGTGTCATCGAGCAGATGGGCGACAAGGAGAAGGCGCGCACGCTGGCGCGCGATGCCGGGGTTCCGGTGCTGTCCGGGAGCCGCCGTTTCGCGATCGGGGACCTTGACGGGATCGAGGAGGCGGCCGCTGAAATCGGGTATCCGGTTCTCGTGAAGGCCGCTTGCGGCGGCGGCGGAATCGGCATGCGCCGCGCCGATGATGCGACCGCCCTGCGTGATGTGGTCGCCAAGACCCAGTCCATGGCCGAACGGCTGTTCGGCGATGGGACGGTCTACCTGGAGCGGTTCGTCGGCAGAGCCAGACATGTCGAGGTGCAGGTCTTCGGCTTCGGCGACGCGACCGCTGTGCATCTGTTCGACCGCGACTGTTCCGTTCAGCGCCGGTTCCAGAAGGTGATCGAGGAAGCGCCCGCCCCCGACCTGCCCGACCCTGTGCGCGCGGCGATGCGGGCGGCGGCCGTTCAGCTCGCCGCCGCGGCTTCCTATGCCGGGGCGGGGACCGTGGAGTTCATCTATGACGTGGACCGGGGGGACTTCTCCTTCCTCGAGATGAACACGCGTATCCAGGTGGAGCACCCGGCCACGGAGATGACGACGGGCATCGATCTGGTCCGCTGGCAGATCGAACAGGCCGGCGGACATCGCGACCCGATCGATCAGGACGCGATCGTGCAGACGGGCCACGCCGTCGAGGCCCGTATCTACGCCGAGCGACCGGAGAAGAACTTCCTCCCGTCCCCCGGCACGATCGAGACCGTGTCCTGGCCGGAAGAGCGAGGCGGTCTGCGGATCGACCATGCCGTCCGGTCGGGCGACACCATCACCCCGTTCTACGATCCGATGATCGCGAAGGTCATCGCCTTCGGGCCGGACCGGGCCAGTGCGATCGCCCGTCTGGACACCGCCCTCGAAGCCGTGCGCATCGTGGGCGTTTCGACGAATGTCGAGTTTCTCCGCCGCGTCCTCGCCGCGCCCGATTTCCGCGGCGCGCGTCTGACAACGACGATGATCGAGGATCTCTTGGTCCCGGCCTAGCCAGGACATCTAGGCCGCGCCGATCCTCTCGCAGTCATGTCGCGAACGCGGCGATCGCGCGGGTCAGCACATTGGCGCCGCGCTCGATGTCCGCCCAGTCGGTCCATTCGGCGGGCGCGTGGCTGATGCCGCCGATGGAGGGAACGAAGATGAGCCCGGCGGGGCAGTGGTGTGCGAAGGTCTGAACGTCATGGCCGGCGCCGGACGCCATCATCCGGGCCTCCAGTCCCGATCGCCGGGCGATCTCGATGAGCCTCCCGGCGACCTCGTCGTGGAGGCGTGTCGGCGGCAGCCAGCTTTGCTCGGCGATGTCGCTGCCCAGGCCGTTGCGGTCGGCGGCCTCCAATATCTCCGCGCGGCAGGCGCCGGCGAGGTCGCGCATCACGGCCTCGTCGACGTCGCGGCCGATCACCGAAAAGACGGCGGCCCCGGCGATGCTGTGCGGAAAATTCGGATCGAGCGCCACCTTGCCGACGGTCAGGCGGGTGTCCGGGCCGCCGACGTGCGCCAGGATGGCCGGGATGGCGGCGCCGAAATCGGCGAGGCCGCGAAATGCGTCGCGGCGACCGTCCATCGGCGTCGTGCCCGAATGGTTCGCCTCGCCGGTCAGCGTCACCGTCCAGTTGAACACGCCCGATATCGCATCGACGATGCCGATGGGAACGCCGGCGCGCGCGAGCACCGGGCCCTGCTCGATGTGAAGCTCCAAAAAGACGGCGATGTCCGAGGCGTCCCGGGCGACGGCGGCTTCGGGGTCGAGCCCCTGCATCCGCATCGCTTCGGCAAGCCGCAGGCCGCTATCGTCGACGGCCCGGGCGATCCAGTCCGGCCCGACCTCGCCGCAGATCGCCTGGCTGCCGAGCATGCCGCCGAACCGTCCTTCCTCGTCGGCGGTGCAGACCACCTCGACCGGCCGGGCGGGAGCGATGCCGGCGCCCTTCATCGCCCGCACCGCTTCGAGCGCGGCACAGACCCCGAGGGTGCCGTCCAGCGGGCCACCCTGGGGCACGGTGTCGAGATGCGATCCGGCCATGACCACCGGTCCGGACCCGCAATTCCAACGGCCGAACACGTTGCCGACCGCGTCCATGCGCGCCTCGAGGCCGGCCTCTTCCATGCGGCCCATCAGCCACCGGCGCCCGGCCATGTCGGCATCGGAGAAACTGACCCGGTTGATGCCCGGTTGTCCCGCGACGCGGCCGATCCCGTTGACGGCCTCGATATCGGATTCCAGGCGGTCGAGGTCGATCGCTAGTGCGTCTATTGCGGATTTGCTCATGGTTTCAATCGGTAAGCCTGTCCCATGTGAGCCCGTTCCCGGTCCTCTGTAATTATCATGATCAATTTTTGACTATAGCGCATTTATCATGAATAATTGCCGGCAGTCCAACGGGGAACAGAACACCGACAGGAGGACCGTCCATGCTTTCCCATGTCCGCCGGATTGCCGCCGCGGCGGCAATCGCGCTTGCCGCCTTGGCCGGCGGGGCATCCGCCCAGACGCCGCCCGGCGTCCTGGTCGTCGCCCAGATCGCCGAGCCGAAGTCGCTGGATCCGCATGCCGTCACGGCCGTCAACGACTTCCGGATCCTGATGAACCTCTATGACGGGCTGGTGCGCTACAAGTCCGGCACGCTGGAGGTCGAGCCGGCCCTCGCCACCGCATGGGAGATCAGCGAGGACGCCAAGACCTATACGTTCACGTTGCGCGACGGCGTCACGTTCCACGACGGCACGCCGCTGAACGCCGAGGCGGTCAAGTTCAATTTCGACCGGATGCTGGACGAGAGCCATCCCTTCCACGACACCGGGCCGTTCCCGCTGAGCTTCTTCTTCTCCGCGGTGGACTCCGTCGAGGCGCCGGACGACAACACGGTGGTGTTCCATCTGAAGGATCCGTACGCGCCGTTCCTGTCCAACCTGGCCTATCCCACCGGCCTGATCGTCTCGCCGGAGGCGGTGAAGGCGCATGGCAAGGAATTCGGCCGGCACCCGTCCGGGACCGGGCCGTTCAAGTTCGCCGAATGGGAATCGAACGCCAAGGTCGTGGTCGAGGCCAACGCCGACTACTGGGACGGCGCGCCGAGCCTGCAGGCCGTCGTGTTCCGCCCGATCACCGACGCCAATACCCGTGTCGCCGAGATGCTGTCGGTCGGCATCGACGTGATGGTCGAGGTGCCGCCGGACAATCTGGCGACCTTCGCCAACGACGCCAACTTCAATGTCTACGAGCAGGCCGGACCGCATCTCTGGTTCCTGATCCTGAACGCCAAGGAAGGCCCGATGGCCGACAAGCGCGTGCGCCAGGCGGTAAACTACGCGATCGACAAGACGGCGCTGGTCGAGAACGTGCTTCAGGGCACCGCAGAAGTCGCCGCGGGCCCGACGCCGCCGGCCTTCGCCTGGGCCTATAACGAGGCGCTTCAGCCGTATCCGCACGATCCCGACAAGGCCAGGGACCTGCTCAAGGAGGCCGGAGCCGAGAACGCCGACCTCACCTTCTATGTCACCGAGGGCGGCTCGGGCATGCTCGATCCCGTCGCCATGGGCGCGGCGATCCAGGCCGATCTCGCCGAGGTCGGGCTCAACGCCAAGATCGAGACCTACGAGTGGAACACCTTCCTCGGAAAGGTCAATCCGGGTCTCGAAGGCAAGGCCGACATGGCCGAAATGGCCTGGATGACCAACGACCCGGATACGCTGCCCTATCTGGCCTTGCGCACCGGTGCCTTCCCCGACGAGGGCGGTTTCAACTCGGGCTACTATTCCAATCCGGAGGTCGACACGCTTCTGGAGGAAGCCCGCCGCGAGACCGATCAGGCCAAGCGGGCGGTGCTCTACAAGAAGATGCAGGAGATCGTCCGCGACGATGCGCCGTGGGCCTTCATCGCGAACTGGAAACAGAACGCGGTGACCAGCGCGCGCGTCGCCGATTTCGCGCTGCAGCCCTCGTTCTTCCTGCTGCTGCACGACGTGCAGAAGAACTGAAGCCGCGCGGTCCGGGCGGATGTGGATCTATATCGGCAAACGCCTGATCGCGACGGTGCCGATCCTGCTCGGGCTCTCGGTCATCGTCTTCGGAATGATGGCCCTGATCCCGGGCGATCCGGCCACTGCGATCCTGGGGAGCTACGCGACGCCGGAGAACGTCGAACGGCTCAACCGGCAGCTCGGTCTCGATAGACCGCTGGTCGAGCAGTACGTCATCTGGCTGGGCAATCTCCTGCAGGGCGACATGGGCCGCAGCTATGCCCTCAATCGTCCGGTCGCCGACGAGGTGTTCGAGCGCTTCGGCGCGACGCTGGTCCTCGCCGGGGCCTCTCTCATTCTGTGTTCGATCTTCGGCCTGATCGCCGGCATCGCCGCCGCCGTGCGCCAGTTCGGCTGGACCGACCGGATCGTCACCTTCCTCGTCCTGATCGGCATCTCGACGCCGTCGTTCTGGCTCGGCCTGTTGCTGATCATGCTGTTCGCCGTCGAGCTGCAATGGCTGCCGGCGTCGGGCATGTTCGCCATATATGGCGGCGGCGGGCCGCTCGATCTCCTCAAGCACCTTGTCATGCCGGCGGTGACGCTGGCGGTGGTGGCCACGGCGGTGATCGCCCGGCTGACCCGCGCCGCCATGCTCGAGGTACTGCGCCAGGACTACATTCGGACCGCCCGGGCCAAGGGCGTTTCGGAGCGGCGGGTGATCTACCGCCACGCCTTCAAGGCGGCGCTCGTTTCCGTCATTCCGGTGATCGGCATACAGGCGGGCTTCGTGCTCGGCGGCGCCGTCTATATCGAGACCGTGTTCCAGTGGCCGGGCATCGGGCGGATGCTGGTCAACGCCATTTCGACGCGCGACCTGCTGCTCGTCCAGGGCGGTGTCCTGGTGGTGGCGGCGAGCTACGTCTTCTTCAACCTCATCGCCGACGTCGCGCAGACGATCGTCGATCCGAGGCTGCGCTGATGGTGGCCCTTCCGTTCACGGCCAAGAAGGCCGCCGATCGCGGCGACCGGCCATCGCCGTTCAGGCTCCTGATCACCAACCGCCTGTCGGCCGTCGGGCTCGTCGTGCTCGCGCTGATCGTGGTGCTGGCGCTGCTGACGCCGGTCCTGCCGCTGCCCGATCCCGACATCACGGATCCCGCCCAGCGGCTTCTCAGGCCCGGCGCCGATGGGCATCTGCTGGGCACCGACCATCTCGGCCGCGATCTGCTGTCGCGGCTTCTTTGGGGAACGCGCGTTTCCATCGTCGTCGGCCTGTCGGCGACCCTGATCGCGGCGATCGTCGGATCGCTGATCGGGCTGACGGCGGGCTATGCCGGCGGGCGCACCGACAGCGTTCTGATGCGCGGCATCGACCTGGTCATGGCGTTTCCCTACATCCTGCTGGCGCTCGGCATCGTCGCGGTTCTGGGGCCGGGGCTCCTGAACGCGCTCTACGCCATCGCCATCGTCAACATCCCGTTCTTCGCGCGGAACATTCGCGGCCTGACGCTCGGGCTGTCGCGCCGCGAATTCGTCGACGCCGCTCGGCTGTCCGGCGCCTCGCATCCCGCGATCCTGTTCGGCGACGTCCTGCCCAACGTCCTGCCGACCATCGTCGTCACGATGTCGACCACTGTCGGCTGGATGATCCTGGAGACCGCCGGCCTTTCGTTCCTGGGCCTCGGCGCGCAGCCGCCGCAGGCCGATCTCGGGTCCATGCTGGGCGAGGGGCGCAAGCTGCTGTTCACGGCGCCGCATGTGTCCGTTATCCCCGGCCTGATGATCTTCGTGCTCGTCATGAGCATCAATCTCGTGGGAGACGGCATCCGCGACGTTCTCGATCCGCGGCTGAAATCCGGCGCGCTGGCGGCCCCCGGCGCGGCGACGGCGGTGAAACGCGAAGCTGTTCCCGAAAAGCGCGGGGCCGACGCGGTGCTTTCGGTCGAAGGGCTGCGCACGCAGTTCCAGACCGGTTCGCGGATCTACAAGGCCGTCGGCGGGGTCGACCTCGACCTGGCGCCGGGCGAACGGCTCGGTCTCGTCGGCGAATCCGGCTCCGGCAAATCGGTGACGGCGCTGTCGCTTCTCCGGCTCGTGCCGACGCCGCCGGGCACGATCACCGGCGGCCGCGTGACGATCGCCGGCGAAGACCAGCTTGCCGCAGCCGTCGAGGATCTGCGCAGGCTGCGCGGAGGGCGGGTCGCCTATGTGTTCCAGGATCCGCTGACGACGCTGCACCCGCTGTTCACGGTCGGCCAGCAGATCGTCGAGGCGCTTCGGGCGCATCAGCCGTTGTCGCGTCGACAGGCCGAGGCGCGGGCGATCGAACTCCTGGACCGCGTCCAGATCCCGTCGGCGAAGGCGCGCTTCGATGCCTATCCGCACGAGCTGTCGGGCGGCATGCGCCAGCGCGTCTGCATCGCCATGGCGCTTGCCAACGACCCCGAGGTGATCATCGCCGACGAGCCGACGACGGCGCTCGACGTGACGGTGCAGGCGCAGGTGCTGAACCTGATGCGCGGGCTTTCGGACGCGCAGGGCTCTGCCGTGCTGTTCATCACCCACGACTTCGGCGTCGTCTCCGAACTCTGCGACCGCGTCGCGGTGATGTATGCCGGACGGATCGTCGAAATAGGGCCGACGCAGGCGGTGCTCGACACGCCGGCCCATCCCTATACCCGCAAGCTGATCGACTGCGTGCCGGTGCTGGGCCAGCCGGACCGACGGCTCGATGCCATCGAGGGTCTGCCGCCGCCGGTCGATCGCCTTCCGCCGGGCTGTGCCTTCGCCGAGCGTTGTCCGATCGCCGAGCCCCGGTGCCGCGAGGGCGACATATCGCTCGACACCCTGTCCGACGGCCGCGCCGTGCGCTGCATCAAGCCCTACAGGTTTGCGTCATGACGATCGCGGTCGAAGCGAAGGGGCTGACCCGCGTCTTCGGTGGCGGGCGCAAGCTGTTCGGCGGCCGGCATCCCGCGGTTCATGCGGTGCAAAGCGCCGACCTGGCCGTCCAGGAAGGTGAGACGTTGGGTGTGGTCGGCGAGTCCGGCTGCGGCAAGTCCACGCTGGCCCGCATGCTGGTCGGCCTGGATCGCCCCACCGCCGGCACCATCCGGCTCGAAGGGCGTGACGCGACGCAGGTCGCGGGCCGGGATCCGCGGGCGCTCGCCCGGCACATCCAGTATGTGTTCCAGGACCCGGTCGCCTCGCTCAACCCGCGCAAGACCATCCGCCAGACCCTGGAGGCGCCGATGCGGCGGCTGCTCGGGTTGGATGCGACGGCGCGGGAGGAGAGGCTTGCGGAGCTGATGCGGGTGGTCAGCCTGCGCCAGGAGTTTCTCGAGCGCTATCCGCACGAGTTCTCAGGCGGACAGGCACAGCGCATCGGCATCGCCCGGGCGCTGGCGGCGGACGCGCGGGTGATCGTGCTCGACGAGCCGGTGTCGGCCCTCGACGTTTCGGTGCAGGCGCAGGTGCTGAACCTGCTCGACCGGCTCAAGCAGGAATTCGGGCTGACCTACATCTTCATCAGCCACGATCTCAGCGTGATCGAAAGCGTCTGCGACCGCGTGGCGGTGATGTATTTCGGGCGGATCGTCGAGGTCGGCTCCGCGCGCGATCTCTACGCGCATCCGCGCCACCCCTATACGGCGCTGCTGATGCGCTCGGCGCCGACGCCGGGCGCGCGCCGGATCGAGGCGGAGGAGAAACCGGCGGAACTGCCCGATCCGCTCAATCCGCCGCCGGGCTGCGCCTTCGCGTCACGCTGCCCGCGCGCGGCGGCGAAATGCCGTGACGAGCGCCCGCCGCTTACCGTGGTCGATGCACCAAGCGACGATACGCAGCGCGCCGCCTGCTGGTATCCTCTTGTCGAAGACAATCCCGCGGATTCCACATGACGAAGACGAGCGAACTCACTCCGCCAGGCGCGGTTTCCACGCGGCGCCGCCGGGAGGAGAGCATCAGCGAGCAGATCAAGGACATGATCATCGAGCGCCAGCTCCGGCCGGGCGACCGGCTGCCCGCCGAACGCGCGCTGATGGATCTGTTCCGCGCCTCGAAGGGCTCGATCCGCGAGGCGCTGAGCGCGTTGCGATCGCAGGGCCTGATCCGGACGCGGACCGGACCGGGCGGCGGCGTGTTCCTCAGCGAGATCGCGCCGCAACGGGCGATGGCGCTTCTGTCCAACTACTTTTTGTTCCGCACGCCGACGATCACCGACATCTATGCGGTGCGCTGCCAACTGGAGCCCGAGATCGCCGCCTCCGTCGCCGGCCATCTCTCCGAGGCCGATTTCACCCGGCTGGAGCGCACCATGCGCCTCTACGACGCGCCGCCGGTGACGGCCGAGGAGGAGTATGCCCAGCGCATGGCCGAGCTCGACTTTCACAGCGTGCTCGCCGAGCTGTGCCCCAACCCGGTGCTCGGTCTCTATTGCGGGTTCCTGCAGACGCTGTTGCGGGAAATGGTGGTCTGCCGGCGCATCTACGACGCGCCGCATCCCGAGCTGCGCGACACCGCGCTGCACTACCAGATCCGCCTGATGCGCGCGCTGCGGGCCGAAGACGCGGAGACGGCGCGCGCGATCATGGCCGAGCACATGGACGCCGCCCAGGCCTACATGGTCGCGATGGAGGCCAGTATCGCCGGCGGCTTCCTGCGCGCCGACGGCGACTGAGGCCGGCCGTCGCGATCAGAACACCGTGTCGACCGCCTTCGCCATCCTGTCGACGATCTCGTCGGCCTCGGCGCGCGTGAGGCAGAGCGGCGGGGCGAAGCCGACGATGTCGCCTTCGGGCATGGCCCGGCCGATGACGCCTTCGGCCAGCAATGCGGCGGCGACCTTCGGGCCGATCTTGTCGACCGCGTCGAAGAAGGTGCGCGTGTCGCGATCTTCGACGAATTCGACGGCGGCCAGCAGCCCCTCGCCGCGGATGTCGCCGACATTGGGATGGTTGCCGAGACGGTCGCGCAGGGCGGCGAGGAAATACGCGCCGGTCTCGCCGGCATTGGAAACCAGGCCGAGGCTGTCGATCAGGTTCAGGTTGGCGATGCCGGCGGCCGCGCCGATCGGGTGGGCCGAATAGGTCCAGCCGTGGCCGATCGGACCGGTCTCGTCCGTGCCCCGCATCAGCACCTGCCAGACCTTGTCGCCGACGATCGAGCCCGACAGCGGCGCGTAGGCCGAGGTGAGGCCCTTGGCGATGGTGATGATGTCGGGCCGCATTCCATAGTGATCCGAGCCGAACATCGTGCCGAGGCGGCCGAAGCCGGTGACGACCTCGTCGGCGATCAGCAGGATGTCGTGCCTGTCCAACACCTCCTGGATCGCCCGCCAGTAGCCGGCCGGCGGCGGCACCAGGCCGCCGGTGCCGAGCGCCGGCTCGCCGATGAAGGCGGCGATCGTGTCGGCGCCTTCCGCCTCGATCAGCGCCTCCAGCTCGGCGACGCAATGGGCGACGAAATCGGCCTCGCTCATGGAGAGGTCGGCGCGGCGATAGTAGTAGGGCGCTTCGGTGTGGATCACCTGCGAAAGCGGCAGGTCGAACTTCCGGTGAAAGAGGCCCAGGCCGGTCAGCGATCCGGTCATCAGGCCCGAGCCGTGATAGCCGCGCCAGCGCGAGATGATCTTCTTCTTCTCCGGCCGGCCGAGGATGTTGTTGTAGTACCAGACGAGCTTGACGTTGGTCTCGTTGGCGTCCGAGCCGCCGAGGCCGAAATAGACCTTGGACATGCCGGCCGGCGCGCGGTCGAGGATCATCTTGGACAGCGTGATCGAGGCCTCGGTGCCGTGGCCGACATAGGCGTGGTAGTAGGCCAGTTCCCTGGCCTGCTCGGCGATGGCATCGGTGATCTCGGTGCGGCCGTAGCCGACATTGACGCAGTAGAGCCCGGCGAAGGCGTCGAGCAGCCTGTTGCCGTCGCGATCCTCGATCCACACGCCCTTGCCGCCGGTGATGATGCGGGACGGCGTCTCGCCGCGCGCATGCTGGGCGAGATGGGTGGAGGGATGAAAGAAGTTCTCGCGATCCCACAGAGCCAGCATGTCGTTGGTAAGCATCGGGTGTTCCTTTCTGAGTGGCCGGGACTTGGTAGGCCGGATCTTGCGGCCGGGCTTCAGGCCCAGTCGCGGCAGACGTACTTGATGTCGGTGAATGCCTCGAGCCCGTGGCGGGCGCCCTCGCGGGCGAGGCCAGATTGTTTCATGCCGCCGAAGGGGATCGGCGCGCCGGTGACCTTGGTACGGTTGACCGCGACCATGCCGAAGTCGAGCGCGCGGCTGAGACGGTAGATGCGCCGGGGATCCTGCGTGTGCAGATAGGCGACGAGCCCGTATTCGGTGGCATTGGCGCGCGTCACCGCCTCGTCCTCGGTCTCGAAGGGGGCGATGGCGGCGACCGGGCCGAAGGTCTCCTCGTGAAAGACCAGCGAAGCCGGGTCGACGTCGGCCAGGACGGTCGCTTCGTAGAACAACGGGCCGAGGGGCGAGCGCCGGCCGCCGGCGAGGCAGCGCGCGCCGCGCGCCAGGGCGTCGGCGACGTGCTCTTCCTGCTTGCGCACCGCGCCCTCGTTCATCAGCGGCCCCAGGTCGGGATCGTCGCGGCCGGCCCCCAGGCTCAGCGCCATCGTCGCCTCGGCGAAGCGGGCGCAGAAGGCGTCATAGATCGAGCGTTCGACAAGGAAGCGGTTTGCGCCGAGGCAGTCCTGTCCGGTCGTGGCGAACTTCGCCTTGATCGCCTCGTCCACCGCGCGGTCGAGATCGGCGTCGGCGAACACCAGGAACGGGGCATGGCCGCCGAGCTCCAGCACCAGCCGCTTCACCGTAGCGGCGGAACGGGAATAGAGCAGCTTGCCGATCTCCGTCGAGCCGGTGAACGACAGCGCCCGGACCCGCGGGTCGTCGAGCCAGGGCGCGACGATGTCGGCCGCGTTGCCGGTGATCACGTTGACGACGCCGGGGGGAAAGCCCGCCCGGTCGGCCAGTTCGGCCAGCGCCAGCGCCGAGAACGGCGTCTGCGAGGAGGGGTGTATCAGCACCGTGCAGCCGGCCGCCAGCGCCGCGGCGGCCTTGCGGGTGATCATCGCGGAGGGAAAGTTCCAGGGCGTGATCAGGGCGGCGATGCCCACCGGCTCGCGCCAGAGCTCGACCTCGGCGTCGGGGAGATGCGAGGTGACGCCTTCGATGTTCGGGCGCTTGGCTTCCTCGGCGTAGAACTCGACGAAGGAGGCGGCGTAGTCGATTTCGCCGCGCGCCTCCGAGATCGGCTTGCCCTGTTCGGCGGTCATGATCTGCGCCAGGTCCTCGCGGGACTCGACCATCAGCTCGTACCAGCGGCGCAGGAGCCGTGCGCGGTGCTGCGGCAGGGCCGAGGCCCAATCGGGAAACGCGGCATGGGCCGCGTCCACGGACCGTGCGCTCTCGGCCGAGGACAGGCAGGCGACCTCGCCGACGAGCGCACCGTCGGCGGGATCGGTCACCGACAGGACGGTGCCGCCGGCGGCTGCGGTCCAGCGGTTGCCGATATAGGCGAAGCTCTTGAACAGCGCCGGATCGGCGAGGGCGATCCCTTTCGGGGCTCCGTCGGTCGTCTTTGCAAGCGCGCTCATGATCCCTCCGCCGGTTCCGGGGCCGCAAGGCCTGGGGCCCCGCAGGTCGTGCGGGCCATGCACACCAGACTAGTGCGGGTTCGGCAGATGGATCTTTTGAAGATGGTCGTCGCGGAGGAGGATTCTTCCGAATTGCCGCCGCGAAGCGGTCAAGTGTCCTGACGACCGAGCAGATGCCCCAGCGGCGGCGCCGCATCGGCCTTCACGTCCTTGGTGACGATATAGGTGAAATAGCGCTTCAGGCCGATCCGTTCGCCCAGAAGGGCGTCGACGAGGCGCTGATAGGCGTTGATGTCCGTCGTCACGATCTGCAGCAGGTAGTCGAAGCCGCCGCCGATCGCCCAGCAGGCGATGATCTCGTCGCGCCGGGCGATGGCTTGCTCGAAGATCCTGAAGTCGTCGGTGCGATGCGATTCCAGTTCGGCCACCACGAAGATCGTCACGTGCGGCGCGATCCGCGCCAGGGCGATCTCGGCGCGATAGCCGCGGATCAGCCCCTGCGCCTCCAAACGCTTGAGGCGCTCCCAACACGGCGTGGCCGACAGATTGACGCGCCGGGCCAGTTCGCTCTTCGAAATCCGGCCTTCCTGGCAGAGGATCTGCAGGATGCGAACGTCACGGTCATCAAGGGCGATGGGCATGGCCGCACGTACCGCCTCGCCGCCGTGCTTGTCAATTGTTCCGTTTCAAGGCACATAATGTTCCATGACAATCTGGCCACCAAACAAGGACAGTTTGCGGCGCCCCGCCTACCGTTCGCTCGCCCAGAGCCTGATCGACGCGATCGAGGCGGGCGAAATCCGGCCGGGCGTGCGGCTGCCGACTCATCGCGCGCTCGCCTACGATCTCGGCGTCAGCGTTCAGACGGTGAGCCGGGCCTATGACGAGCTCAGCCGGCTCGGCGTGATCTCCGGTCAGGTTGGGCGCGGCAGCTTCGTCAGGTCCGGCCGTCCGGATAGCCGCATGCCCTGGCATCGCCTCGGCGGCAGCGACGACGTCATCGACTGCTCGATGCTGGTGCCGGTGACCGGCGATCTCCATTCCGAGCGCATGTCCGCCACGCTCGCGGCCCTGGCCGACGACCTGCCCGGCAACGCGATGCTGTCGTTCCGGCCGCGCGCGACATTGGAAGCCCATTGCGAGGCCGCGCTCGGCTGGCTCGCCCGTTGCGGGGTCACCACCCGCCGCGACCAGGTGCTGCCGACCAACGGCAACACGGTGGCGATGACGACCGCGCTGATGACGGCCGCGCTGCCGGGCGACCTCGTCGTCTCCGAGGAGATCGGCCACCACACCCTGAAGTCGCTGACCAACGCGCTGGGACTGCGCCTGGCCGGCCTGCCCCTGGACAACGAAGGCATCGTGCCGGACGCGTTCGACCGGGCGTGCAGGACGGGTGCCGTGAAGGTCCTGTTCGTGCTTCCGAGCGGTCTCGGCCCGACGGCCGCGATGATGGGGCCGAAGCGTCGGCACGCTATCGTCGAGATCGCGCGGCAGCATGACGTCTGGATCGTCGAGAACGATGCCTTGGGTCCGATCCAGCCCGTCCGGCCGGAGCCGCTTTTCATGCTCGCGCCGGAGCGGACGTTCTATTTTACCGGCCTGGCGAAGTGCCTGCTGCCCGGGCTGCGTATCGCATGGCTGGTGGTTCCGGACACGATGGTGGCGGCGGCGCGGACGCGGCACCTGGTGACCAACTGGATGGCGACGCCGCTGATGGCGGAGATCGCCACCCGCTGGCTCGACGACGGAACGGCGGAGACGCTGTTGCAGTGGCAGCAGGCCCAGTTGTCGCGGCGCAACGACATCGCGGCCCGTCTGCTGCGCGGGCTCCCCTATACGGGCTCGCCCAACGGCATGCATGTGTGGATGCGGCTGCCCGCCCCCTGGCGCGAGGACATGTTCGTGGCCCACGCCCGCAACAACGGCGTGGCGGTGGCGGCGGGAAGCAATTTCGCGATCTCCGACGACCAGCATCATCCCGCGGTGCGGATTTGTCTGGGAGCCGGCTCCGAAGAGGAACTCGAACGCGGTCTCAGCGTGATCGCGCGGCTGGTGCGCAGCCCGCCGGAACCGGCCCTGCTGGCGATCTAGCCGGACGGTTTCCGGCCGCGGGCAATCGCTCGCCAATTGTCATGGTTCAATAAAAAAATTGACTTGGTATTTGGTTTCCCCAACGCTACCGGCCTCTGGGGAACGGGATCTTGCCTGTCCAGACGCGGCGAGACGCGCCCCCCTGACACAAGAACAAGGGCGGATTATCCGCCTTCCGAAAGCGCGCGCACCGAAGCGAAGCATATCGGTGCGAAGCGCGCCGGGGACAGGGACGACAGGAAGGAGACACTCAATGACAATCACGCGGGTTCTGGCCGGCGTCGCCGCCGCCGCATTCGCACTCACCTCGACCGCTGCCATGGCCGAAACCTGGCGCTACGCCTTCGAGGAATCGATGGACGAGGTGCAGGGCAAGTTCGCTCAGAAGTTCAAGGAAGAGGTCGAGGCCAACACCGACCATACGATCCAGCTGTTTCCCTATGGGACGTTGGGCGAGTCGGCGGACATCATGGAGCAGGCCCAGGCCGGCATCCTGCAGTTCGTCGACCAGTCGCCGGGTTTCACCGGCTCTCTGATCCCCGAGGCGCAGGTCTTCTTCGTGCCCTATCTGCTGCCGACGGACCAGGATCAGCTCGCCCGCTTCTACAAGAACTCCAAGGCGATCAACGAGGACTTCCAGAAGCTCTACGCCGATCAGGGGCTGGAACTGCTGACGATGTTCCCCGAGGGCGAGGTCGCCATGACCACCAAGAGCCCGGTGGAGAGCTGTGCCGACCTCAACGAAGTGAAGTTTAGGGTGATGACCAACCCGCTGCTGGTCGAATCCTACCGGGCCTTCGGTGCGACGCCGACGCCGCTGCCCTGGGGCGAGGTCTATGGCGGCCTGCAGACCAACATCATCCAGGGCCAGGAGAACCCGACCTTCTTCCTCTACTCGACGAAGATCTACGAGGTCACCGACTACATCACCTATGCCGGCCACAACAATTTCACCACCGCGGTGATGGCCAACAAGGACTTCTATGATGGCCTCGGCGATGCCGACAAGAAGGCGATCCAGGCCGCGTCCGATGCCGCCTACGACTACATCGTCGACTATCAGAAGGGCCTCGCCGATTCCGAACTCGAAAAGATCAAGAAGGCCAAGCCGGAGATGACGGTGACGGTGCTCACCGAGGAGCAGCGCAAGTGCTTCAAGGACGCCGCCGCCGATGTCGAGACCAAGTTCATCGAGATGACCGGCGACAGCGGCAAGAAGATCCTCGACCAGTTGAAGGCGGATCTGAAGGCGGCCGCCCAGTAACGCTCACGGGAGCCACCGCCGGGCGGGGCCTGTCCCCGCCCGGCGTCTCTGACCGGCGGACTCGTCTGACCGGCGGACTCGGGGGAAGACCATTGACCGACCAGCCGCAAAGCTCGGAGCACGCGTCGTCGCTGCCCGGATTCCTCGGGACGATCGACAGCCTGATCAGTCGCATCGAGTCGGCAATGCTGGCCGTCGGCGTCCTGCTGATGGCCGCCAACACGATCGCGAACGTGGTTGGCCGTTTCGTCTTCCAGTCGAGCATCTTCTTTTCCGAAGAGCTCAACCGCATCCTGATCATCCTGATCACTTTCGCCGGCATCAGTTACGCCGCGCGGCAGGGCAGGCACATCCGCATGTCGGCGATCTACGACGCGCTGCCGCCCCCCATGCGCAAGCCGATGATGATCGCGATCGCGCTGATCACCGCGGCCTTCATGTTCGCGCTGTGCTGGTATTCCTACGGCTACATCGTGACCCAGGCAGGCCGCGGGCGCGTGCTGCCGGCCCTGCAGATCCCGGTCTGGTGGACCCTGATCTGGGTGCCGGTCGGCTTCTTCATGACCGGGATGCAGTACCTCCTCACCGCCATCAAGAACGTCCGGGAGAAGGACATCTACCTCTCCACCAACGTTCTCGAAGGCTATACGGCCGACGAGCAGGAAATCTGAGGGGCGACGATCATGGCACTGACGATCTTTTCCATCATGATCGTGCTTCTGCTGCTCGGGTTCCCGATGATGATCCCGCTCATCGTCGGCGCCTTCGTCGGCTTCTACATGATGATGGGCGGCTTCGGGCAGATGGAGACCATGGTCCAGCAGTTCATGGCCGGCATTCGCCCCGCGTCGCTGATCGCCGTGCCCATGTTCATCTTCGCCGCCGACATCATGACGCGCGGCCAGTCGGCCGACCGCCTGATCGACATGGTGATGAAGTTCGTGGGTCACGTGAAGGGCGGCCTGGCGGTCTCCACGGCTGCGGCCTGCACCATGTTCGGCGCCGTCTCAGGCTCGACCCAGGCCACCGTCGTGGCGGTCGGCGGGCCGCTGCGCCCCCGCATGCTGAAGTCCGGTTACAATGACAGCTTCGTGTTGGCGCTGATCGTCAATTCCTCAGACATCGCCTTCCTGATCCCGCCGTCGATCGGCATGATCATCTACGGCGTCGTCTCCAATACCTCGATTTCGGAGCTGTTCATCGCCGGTATCGGACCGGGCCTTTTGATCCTCGTCCTGTTCTCCACCTACAGCGTCATCTATGCCTACCGGAACGACGTGCCGACGGAGGAGCGTGCAGGCTGGGGAGCCCGGTTCCACGCCGTGCAACGCGCGCTCTGGCCGCTCGGCTTTCCGGTCATCATCATCGGCGGCATCTACGGCGGAATCTTCTCGCCGACCGAGGCGGCCGCCGCCTGCGTGCTCTACGCCCTGATCCTCGAAGTCCTCGTCTTCCGCTCGATGAGCCTCGGCGACGTCTACCAGACCGCCAAGTCGACCGGCCTGATCACGGCGGTGGTGTTCATCCTGGTTGCGGCGGGCGCGGCGTTCTCGTGGATCATTTCCTTTGCCCAGATCCCGCAGGCGATCCTCGGCGGCATCGGCATCGACGCGATGGGGCCGATCGGTGTCCTGTTCGTCATCTCCATCGCCTTCTTCATTGGCTGCATGTTCGTCGATCCGATCGTCGTCATCCTGGTCCTGGTGCCGATCTTCGCGCCTGTGGTCGACTCGGTCGGGCTCGATCCGGTCCTGGTCGGCACGGTCATCACGCTGCAGGTCGCAATCGGTTCCGCGACACCACCCTTCGGCTGTGACATCTTCACCGCGATCGCGGTGTTCAAGCGTCCCTATATAGAGGTGGTCAAGGGCACGCCGCCCTTCATCCTCATCCTGCTCGGTGTCTCGGTCGCCCTGATCTTCTTCCCGCAGATCGCGCTGTTCCTGCGCGACCTCGCCTTCGCGAAGTGAGGGAGGACGCCGTGTTCAAGCATATTCTGGTGCCCGTCGACGGGTCGGAGAACGCCCTCAAGGCACTCGAAAAGGCCGTCGAACTGAAGGCGCTGACGGGGGCCGAGCTGACGGTCCTGACCATCTATCGCCATCATTCGATGCTGGAGGCCTCCTTCTCGATGGTCCGCCCGCAGGAACCCGGCAACATGGACGACATCATGCGCGATGCGGCCAAGGACGTGGCGGAGGGCGCGAAGGCGCACGCCGGCGAACTGGGCGCCGGCAATGTACGAGCCTTCGTGAGGAACGGCCCGGTGGCGCGCAATATCGTCGCGTTCGCCGAGGAGCACGACGTCGACCTGATCGTGATCGGCAGCCGCGGGCTGGGCTCGATCGAAAGCTATCTGCTCGGCAGCGTTTCGCACAAGGTGACGGGGACGGCCAAATGCCCGGTTCTCGTCGTCTGACCGGATGCCCGCGATGACCACCGTTATGTCTTCTCCGGTCCGTCCGGACCTGGAGCCGAGCCATGTCTCGCGCCTCGGACTGATCGCGCTTGCGACCGACCTGACGTCGGAACGCGACGCCTGGCGGGTGCTGCCGCCAGAGCGGGCCGCCTTGCATGTGACACGGGTGCCCTACGCCAACCCGACCACGCCGGAAAACCTCGCCCGGATGGCGCCGACATTGACGGCGGCGGCGGACCTTCTGGTGCCCGACGTCGCCCTGGCGGCGATCTGCTTCAGTTGCACCGCAGCCTCGGTGGAGATCGGCGATGACGCGGTTGCCGAGGCGATCCGGACGGCACGTCCCGGCGTACCGGTCGTCACGCCGCCCGATGCCGCGGTTCAGGCCTTCGCCGCGCTCGGCGTCGGCCGGATCGCGTTGGTGACGCCCTATCTGCCCGAAACCACGGCGCCGATGGCGGCTTATTTCGCCCGGCGCGGGCTGGACGTCGCGCGCGCCCAGTGCCTCGGTCTTTCCGACGACCGCGAAATGGCGCGGGTGTCGGCGGCGACCATCGTCGCGGCGGCCGAAGCGGCGGACCGGCCGGATGTCGAAGGTGTCTTCCTCTCCTGCACCGCGCTGCCGGCGCTGGGGGTCATCGACGCCATTGAGGACCGGTTGGGGAAACCTGTCGTCTCCTCCAATCAGGCGAGCCTCTGGCGGATGCTGCAGCATGCGGATCTGGCGCCCTTGCCGGGTGCGCCGGGCCGGTTGTTCGCGCTCTCAGCGACCAGTCGTGCCGCATGAGCGAGGATCCCTTTGTCAGCGTTGACGAGATCGTCGCCGCCCGGCGGACAATCGCCGGCGCGATCCGTCACACGCCGGTCGAACCGTCGGCTTCTCTGAGCGGGCGGACGGGCGTGCCCGTAACGCTCAAGCTCGAGCACCACCAGCACAGCGGCAGCTTCAAGTTCCGTGGCGCCACCAACGCGGTGCTGTCGCTCACACCCGCCGAACGCGCGGCCGGGGTTGTCGGTGTTTCGACCGGCAATCATGGCCGTGGCCTTGCCAGAGCGGCGGCAGCGGCCGGCGTGCGCTGCGTCATCGCCATGTCGGAGCTGGTTCCCGCGAACAAGGTCGCGGCGATCCGCGGCGAAGGCGCCGACGTGCTGATTGGCGGGCGCAGCCAGGATGAAGCGCAACAGGCGGTCGACCGGCTCGTGGCCGAGGGCATGACCATGATCCCGCCGTTCGACGATCGCCGCGTCATTGCCGGCCAGGGCACGCTCGGGCTGGAAATGCTGGAAGACATGCCGGCGGTCGACACCGTCGTGGTGCCGCTTTCCGGCGGCGGACTGATCTCCGGCGTCGCCGCCGCCCTGAAGGCGCGGAAGTCGGGCATCCGGGTCGTCGGCGTGTCGATGGAGCGGGGCGCGGCGATGCACGCGAGCCTTGCCGCCGGCCGACCGGTCGAAGTCCGGGAGCTTCCGACCCTCGCCGACAGCCTGGGCGGCGGCATCGGGCTGGGCAACCGGCATACCTTCGTGATGGTGCGCGCTCTCGTCGACGACGTGGTTCTGCTGACCGAAGCGGAGATCGCCCTGGGGATCCATCATTGCTACTGGCAGGAACGCCAAATCGTCGAAGGCTCCGGCGCCGTGGGCGTCGCCGCGCTGCTGGCCGGCAAGATCGCGCTTGAGGGACCGACGATGCTTCTGCTCAGCGGCGGCAACATCGACATGGCGCTGCATCACCGGGTCGTTTCCGGCGAGACGGTCGACGTTGCCGACGAGGCCGCCTGATGCCGACGATCCGGATCCTCACCGAAACGGAGCTTCGCTCGGCCGTGCCGCTCAACGACGCGGCGGTCGGGTGCGTGGAAAACGCGTTCCGGGCGCTCGCGCGCGGCGGGGTCGTGATGCCGCCGATCCTGTCGATGGCGATCACGGAGCACAACGGCGAGGTCGACGTGAAGACGGCCTACGTTCCCGGCATCAACAGTTTCGCCCTCAAGGTGTCGCCCGGCTTCTTCGACAATCCGAAGATCGGCCTGCCGTCGACGACGGGCCTGATGATCCTGTTCTCCGCGCGCACCGGCCAGGTCGAGGCGCTGTTGCTGGACAATGGCTATCTCACGGACGTGCGCACGGCGGCGGCGGGTGCGGTGGCGGCCCGCCATCTTTCGCGCCCCGACTCCCGTCGGGCCACGATCTTCGGTACGGGTATGCAGGCGCGGCTGCAGCTGCAGGCGCTCACCCTGGTGCGCCCGATCGAGCGCGCGACGATCTGGGGCCGTGACGCCGGCAAGGCCGAGGCGCTGGCCGCGGCGATGACCGGCGCGCTCGGCATCGCGGTGACGGCCGAAACCGACGCGGCGCGCGCGATCGCGGGCGCCGATATCGTGGTGACGACGACGCCGGCGACGGCACCCGTCGTGCGCGCCGACTGGTTGCATCCGGGCCAGCACGTGACCGCCATGGGATCGGACCAGCATACAAAGAACGAGTTGGCACCGGACTGCCTGCGCCGCGCCGACGTCTATGTGCCGGACCGGCTGAGCCAGACCCGTTCCCTCGGCGAGCTGCGCAGCGCCATCGACGCCGGCGTGATGGCTGCCGATGCCGCATTCCCCGAACTCGGCGTCATTGTCGCCGGAAAGGCTCCCGGTCGCACGGCCCCGGACCAGATCACGATCGCGGACCTGACGGGAACCGGCGTGCAGGACACCGCCATCGCCACACTGGCCCGCGAGCGCGCCGCCGCGCGCGGCGCCGGGACCGACTTCACCAGCTGACAGGAAACGAGCCAGGACCGATGCAGGCGCCGAGACTTCATTTCACGCGACAGGAATACGAGGCCCGGATCGCCAAGACGCGCGCCGCGATGCAGGTGGCCGGTGTCGATCTCATCATCGTCACCGATCCTTCGAACATGGCCTGGCTCACCGGCTACGACGGCTGGTCCTTCTACGTGCACCAGTGCGTGGTGCTGGCGATGGATGGCGAGCCGGTCTGGTTCGGGCGCAGCCAGGACGGCAATGGCGCGCTCAGAACCACCTTCATGAAACCGGAGAACATCATCGGCTATCCGGACCACTACGTTCAGTCGACCGAGCGCCACCCGATGGACTATCTCGCCGCGCGGATCGCCGACCGCGGCTGGGACAGGCTCGCGATCGGCGTCGAGATGGACAATTACTGGTTCACCGCGGCCGCCTACGCGACGCTGCAGAAAACGCTCCCCAACGCCCGGTTTTGCGACGTGACGGCGCTCGTCAACTGGCAGCGCGCGGTGAAGTCCCCGCAGGAGCTCGACTACATGCGGACGGCCGCCCGGTTCGTCGAGCGGATGCATCAGCGCATCTTCGAGACAATCGAGCCGGGCTTACCGAAGAGCAGTCTCGTGGCCGAGATCTACGATGCGGGCCTGCGCTACGATCCCGCGATCGGGGTCGGCGGCGACTATCCAGCGATCGTGCCGCTGCTGCCGTCGGGCAGCGATGCCGCGGCGCCGCACCTGACCTGGGACGACAGGCCGATGCAGGCGGGCGAAGGCACGTTCTTCGAGGTCGCCGGCGTCTGTCACCGCTATCACTGTCCGCTGTCTCGTACGATCTTCCTCGGCAAGCCGAGCCAGACCTTTCTCGATGCCGAAAAGGCGGTGCTGGAGGGCATGGAGGCCGGACTGGACGCGGCGAAGGCGAGCAACGTCTGCGAGGACATCGCCAACGCGTTCTTCGGTGTTCTGGAGACGCACGGTATCGTCAAGGACAACCGCACCGGCTACCCGATCGGCCTGTCCTATCCGCCCGACTGGGGCGAGCGCACCATGAGCCTTCGCTCCGGCGACCGCACGGTGCTCGAACCCGGCATGACGTTCCATTTCATGACCGGCCTCTGGATGGACGACTGGGGGCTCGAGATCACGGAGAGCATCGTGATCGGCGAGAACGGACCCGAGTGTCTGGCCAATGTGCCGCGCAGGCTTCTGGTGAAGGACTGATGAGCGCGCCGCCGCGTCCCAGCCCGATCGTGCCGACCATCCCCTTCGACAGGGACGGCGCCCATTTCGGGTTCCTGCGCCTGCCCGTCAGCCGCGACGAGTCGGCCTGGGGCTCGGTGATGATCCCGATCGCCGTCATCCGCAACGGCGACGGGCCGACCGCGCTCCTGACCGGCGCCAACCACGGCGACGAATACGAAGGCCCAATCGCGCTGCAGGCGCTCGCCCACGAGCTCAAGCCGGCCGAGATCCGGGGGCGCGTGATCATCGTGCCGTTCATGAACACGCCGGCCTTCCACGCGGCGCGGCGCACCTCTCCCCTCGACGGCGTCAATCTCAACCGCTGCTTCCCCGGCCGGGTCGACGGCTCGCCGACCGAGAAGATCGCCGACTTCTTCCTCAACCAGCTCGTTCCGCTGGCCGACATCGTGCTCGATTACCATTCCGGCGGGAAGACGCTCGATTTCGTGCCGTTCGCGGCGGCGCATCTGCTCGACTCGGCGGTACAGCAGGACGCCTGCATCGCGGCGATGCAGGCCTTCAACGCCCCCTATTCGATGACCTTGCGCGAGATCGATGCGGTCGGCATGTACGACACCGTCGTCGAGGACGCGGGCAAGACCTTCGTCACCACCGAGCTCGGCGGCGGGGGAACGGCGACGGCCCGTACCGCCCGGATCGCGCGACGCGGCGTGCGCAACCTCCTCAAGCACGCCGGCATACTGGACGGCGAGCCGGAGATCGGACCCAGCATCGACATCGACACGACGGTCGGCGACTGCTTCCACTTCTGCGAACGAAACGGGCTCCTGGAAGTCCTCGTGGACCTTGGAGATCCGGTGGCCAAGGACGATCCGCTGGCCCTGATCTGGCCGGTGGATCACGTCGGCGGCGAGCCGGTCGTGGTCCAGTCGCGCAACACCGGCCTTCTGGCCGCGCGGCATTTTCCCGGCCTGATCAAGCCCGGCGACTGCCTCGCGGTGGTCGCATCGGTGGTGGAATAGGCCGACCTCGGTCAGGTCGGCCGGCGACTCCAGGACCTGATCGGCGGGATGGGGCAGCGGCGGCTGTTCCGGGTCACTTCGGCCCGCCGAGATAGGTCGCGAGAACGCGGGCGTCGTTCGCCAGGGCCCCGGCCTCGCCCTCCATGGCGATCCTGCCTTGCTCTATGACATAGCCGCGGTCGGCGGCCTGCAGGGCTGCGCGGGCATTCTGCTCGACGACGAGCAGTGACACACCGCGGCGCCGGAGTTCGATGATGATCCGGAAGATGTCGCGCACGATGCGCGGCGCGAGCCCCAGAGACGGCTCGTCGAGCATGAGCAGGCGCGGCTTGCCCATCAGCGCCCGGGCGAGCGCCAGCATCTGACGTTCGCCGCCAGAGAGGGTTCCCGCTTCCTGCCCGGCGCGCTCCTTCAGGCGCGGGAACAGCTCATAGATTTCCCTGCGCACGGCATCGATCGCCGCCGATCCGTCGCCGCGCCGGCCGAAGGCACCGAGCTCGATATTGTCGCGAACGCTCATGCTGGAGAACAGGGCGCGTTCCTCGGGTACGAGGACCAGGCCCATCTCGATGCGGTCCTCCATGGGCAGGCGATCGATCCGTTCGCCCATGAAATGGATCTCTCCCGAGCTCGGCTGGGCGCCGACGAGGGCGCGCAGCAGGCTCGACTTTCCCGCGCCGTTGGGGCCGATCGCCGTGACGATGCTGCCGGGGGCGACGGACAGGGAGACATCGGAGACCGCCACGATCTTGCCGTAGTTGACGCCGATGCCGCGCGCTTCGAGCAGGGCGGTCATGGGCGCACCTCCGCGAGCCCGTCTAGGGGCCCATCGATCGGGTCGTCGACGCCGCCGAGATAGGCCTCGATCACCCGTGGGTTCGCGCGCACCGACGCGGGATCGCCCTCAGCGATCTTGACGCCGAAGTCGACCACGACGAGGCGGTCGACCAGATTCATCACGAAATCCATGTCGTGCTCGACCAGCAGGATCGACAGTCCCTGCTCGCGCAGGTCGGACAGAAGGGCCGCGAGATCCTGCTTTTCCTGATGGCGCAGGCCCGCGGCTGGTTCGTCGAGCAGAAGCAGCGCCGGATCGAAGGCGAGCGCCCTGGCGATCTCGAGGACGCGCTGTTGTCCCAGCGCAAGATTGCCGGCCTCGACGTCGGCGAGGTGCCCCAGCCCGACGCGCTCAAGCTGATCCTGGGCGACGCGCAGGATCTGCGCCTCCTCCGCCCGGTCGGCGCGAGCCATGGCGGCGAAGACGCCGGCGGACCCGCGGAGGTTCGCGCCGAAGGCGGCGTTCTCGAGCGCGCTCATCTGCGGGCGAAGCTGGACGTGCTGAAACGTCCGTCCCACGCCGAGGGCGGCGATGTCCCTCTGCGCCAGCGTCTCGATCCTGGTGCCCATGAACCGGACGGTTCCGGAGGTCAGCGACGCGACACCGGTCAGCAGGTTGAACAGGGTGCTCTTGCCGGCGCCGTTGGGGCCGATGAGGCCGAGTATCTCTCCCGCCTTCATGTCGAAGGAGACGTCATCGACCGCACGCAGGCCGCCGAAGACCTTGGACACGCAATCGACCTCGAGCAGGGGCGTGCCGCGCTCGGGAAGCGGGCGCCGGGGCAGGGCCGGCGCCGAAGCCGGCGCCTTCACGGGCTGCTTCGATGGCAGAAACCGCGAGACAAACGACATCAGCCCGGCGGGGGCGCCCTGGATCAGGATGATCACCAGGAGACCGAAGGCGGTGATCTCGTAGCTGCCCGTCCTGCCGGTCAGGAGCGGAAGCCATTCGCGCAACCATGTCCGCACGGTCTCGAAGACCGCCGGACCCAGGATCGCGCCGCCCAGGTTGCCGGTGCCGCCGATCACCGCCATGAACAGGTAGTCGATCGACGCGTTGACCCCGAAGGGCGACGGATTGACGACCCGGACGTAGTGGGCCTGCAGCCAGCCCGACAGGCCGGCCAGGAATGCGGCGAGCACGAAGACGATCAGCTTGAGCCGCGCGGTCGACACGCCGAAGCTCTCCGCCAGCACCTCCGAGGGGAGGCTGCGCATCGCCCGGCCGATGCGGCTGTCGAGCAGGTTGGTCACCGCGAGCATCGCCAGGCCGACGAGGCCCCAGATGAGCAGGTAGAAGTCGCGCGGGTCGGTCAGCGCGGCCTCGCCGATCGAGACCGGTGGGATGTCGGTGATCCCGTTGAACCCGCCGAGAACCGGGATGTTGGCGAACAGGTAGAAGAGCGCGATCCCCCAGGCGAGCGTGCCGAGAACGAGGTAGTGACCGGCGAGGCGCACGGTCAGCGCGCCGAGCGCGACGGCGAACAGCACCGTCACCGCGAGGGCGACGGGCAGGGTCGCGAATACCGACCAGCCGTACTGCGTCGTGAGCACCGCGGTCGAATAGGCGGCAACGCCGCAGAACGCGGCCTGCCCGAAGGACGTCATCGCCGCGACGCCCGTCATCAGCACCAGGCCGATACAAACGAGGGCCGACAGGCCGATATAGGTGAGCGGCGTCACGTAGCCGATCGGCAGTACGAACGGCGCGAGCGCGAACAGGGCGACGGCGCCGGCGATGAAGAGGCGGCGCGGGCTCAATGCTCTTCGTCCTCATGACGGCGCGGCTGCGTGGCCGATCGCCAAAGCAGGAAGGGGATGAGCAGGCCGAAGACGATCGCTTCCTTGAACGGCGATGCATAGAAGGCGGCAAAGCTCTCCACCAGGCCGACGAGCACCGCGCCGAGAACGGCCAGCGGAAAACTCGCGAGGCCGCCGATCACCGCGCCGACGAAGCCCTTCAGCGAAACGAGGAACCCCGAGTCGTAGTAGAGCGTCGTGACCGGACCGATCAGAACGCCCGAGAACGCGCCGATGGCCGCGGCAAGCGTGAAGGCCAGCGCCCCGGTGGAATTGGTGCGGATGCCGACGAGCCGGGCGCCGAAGCGGTTCACGGCGGTTGCGCGCAGGGCCTTGCCCCACAGCGAGCGGCCGAAGAAGTGCCAGAGCGCGAGCATCAGAACGGCCGAGGCGGCGAAGACCAGCATGAGCTGCCAGGAGACCCGCGTCACGCCGATGTCGATGCGCCCGGGAATGAATGGCGGCGTGCGAAAGCCTTCCGACCCGAAGAAGATCAGGCCGAGCCCGGTGAGCGCGTAATGCACCGCGACGGCCACGAACATCAAGGTAAGCGTCGGCCGGTCGGCCAGGGGCTGAAATACCACGCGGTAGACGATGTAGCCGATCGGCGCGACCAGTCCGATCACGAGCGCGATCTGGACGGGAAGCGGCGGCTTCATCGGCGCCAGCCAGAGCGACAGCGCCCCGGCAACCAATGGAATTCCAAGAGACAGCAGCAGCGTCGCCGGCAGTCCCCTGGCATTGCCGCGCCGCCACGCGCGCCAGCCTTCCACCAGCGCGCAAAGGAGGCCGAGACAGCCGGTAAGCCACACCGTGCCGGGAACCACGCCCTGCTGGAACAGCGCGAGCGACAGCGCGCCGAGCATGAGGAAGTCGCCGGCGGGGACCCAGAGGACGCGGGTGACGACGAAGACCAAGAGGATGGACAAGGCCATCAGGGCATAGACGAGCCCGTTCGTCAGTCCGTCCTGCGCAAGCAGCAGGGCAATGTTCGAGTTCATCGGCCGCGGGCCTCGGGTTCGGTTTTCAGGGATCGATCGCGGGACCGGCGCCCCGGGCGCGGCCGCCGTTCCGTTTCCGGAAACCGGCGGTCGCGCCCGGTGCGGACCGTGTCCGGCTATTCCGCCAGGCGGAAACCGTCGCCCTTGACCTCGACGAGGACGCGCGCGCGCTCGTCTACGCCGTAGTGGTCGGTTTCGGTGAACGTGTAGATCGCGTTCGTTCCGGCGACCTCGGCTCCGCTCTGCAGGGCGTCGCGCATCGCCGTGCGGAACTCCGGGGTGCCCGGCTCGGCTGTTTCCGCGGCTACCTTGGCGGCGGCGCCGACCAGCAGCATGGCGTCCCAGGCATACCCGCCCAGCGGGTTCGCCGAGCCCTCGCCCCACTTGCCTTCATAGGTCGAGATGAAGTCGAGCGAGACGGCCTTGATCGGGTTGGCATCGGGCAGGTCGTTCGCCGCGACCATCGGGCCGGTGGGCATGAGCGCGCCCTCGGCCGCGGGGCCGGCGGCTTCGATGAACTTCTTCGTCACCGTTCCGTGCGTGTGGTAGATCGGCCCTTCGAAGCCCTGGTCGCGCAGGGTCACGTGGGGCAGCGCGGCCGCGGTGCCGGAAGCGCCGATGAAGACGGCGTCGGGCGCCGCGGCGATGGTCTTCAGGACCTGGGCGGTGACGGACGTGTCGGTGCGGTTGAAGCGTTCGCCGCCGATCACCTCGATGCCGTTGTCGGCCGCGACCTGTTCCAGGGCGGTCCAGTTCAGATCACCCCAGCCATCGGCGTAGCCGATGAAGGCGATGGTCTTCAGGTCCTTCTTGTTCATGTCCTCGATGATCGCCGAGACCATGATCGGCACCGGCTGGGCGAGGTTGAAGACCCAGGCCCGCTTGTCGTCGGGAATCCGGATCGGGGCGAGGGCGATCATCGGCGTCTGCGCCTCGTTGGCGACGTCGACGATCGCGGCGGACGTCACGCTGGAGGTCGAGCCCAGAAGGACGTCGACTTTGTCCTCGTCGACGAACTTGCGGGCGTTCTTCGTCGCGGTCGTCGGGTCGGTGCCGTCATCGAGCACGATCCATTCGACCGGCATGCCGCCGATCGTATCCGGGAACGTCTCGATGGCGTTTCTGTAGGGGATGCCGTTGGTCGCGTTCGGACCGGTGAAGGTCCCGGTGATTCCGACTTTCAGGCCTTCGGCGGCGGCCGGCGAAATCGCGAGGCAAGCGGCCAGGGTGAAGACTGCACTTCCCAGTTTGAATTTCATACTCAAAGTCCCTCTGTTCTTGTCGTGCGGGGCGGCTTGTTGGCTCTTCGAACCCGCTGCTACAGGCTTGTGCTGAGCGTGGCGTGCATCGCCTCCTTCAGCTCGTCCAGGCGCGAAACGAGATCCGCCTGGGATTCCACCGAGAACTCGGCGAAAATCTCCTCGATCCAGCTGGCCAGGATCGGCGCCATTTCGGCGAAGGCCTCGCGGCCCTCGTCGGTCAGGCTGATAACGATTGCCCGGCGATCGTCGGGCGCGGGGGAGCGCACGACGAATCCGCGCTTCTCGAGATCGTCGATCACCGCGGTCACGTTCGATCCGGTCACGACCGTACGGCGAGACAGTTCGCCCATGCGGATGCCGTCGGGAAACCGGTCGAGCTGGGACATCAGGTTGAAGGCGGTCTGGTTGATCCCGAACCGCTCCTTGATCCGTCCCTTCACGCGCTGCTCGGCGCTGTGCGCGCAGGCCAGCAAGCGCACCCACAGCCGCAGATGCTCCTTGCCGTCGGCCGTCCGGTTTCCGGGCCGAGCCTTCTTCGATTTCCGTGGCGTCGTGGCGGTGTCGAGATCGGTCATGTCGGGCCTCCCACCAGGGCCCGCCGGTAGAGCTTGCCGGTCGGCCCGGTCGGAAGGCTGTCGACCGGATGGATGTCCTTCGGCAACTTGGCGGCGTGCAGAACCTCGTTTTCCCGGCACCAGCCGAGAATGTCGCCGGGACAGACGTTCGCGTCGTCCAGGACCACCCAGGCCTCGATGCGCGACCCCCACAGCGGATCCGGTATTCCCGCGACCGCCGCCTGGCGGATGGCGGGATGGCGCATCAGGGCGGCCTCTATCTCCTCGGCCTGGACCTTGATGCCGCCGCTGTTGATCAGGTGGTCGGTCCGGCCGACGACGCGGAGGCTGCCGGCCTCGTTCCGGTAGCCGGTGTCTCCGGAGCGCCACCAGCCGTCGCGAAAGCGCTCCGCACTCAGAGTCGGGTCCTTCCAGTAGCCTGTCGCGAGCGAGGGCCCCGACAGCAGGATCTCGCCGACCTCTCCCGGCCCCAGGTCCCCTTTCGCAGGGTCTTCCGGATCGGCGATGCGGACCTTTGCCGCGCTGGCGACGCGGCCGGCCGGCGCGTCGTCGGCGGCGAAGGCGTCCTCGTGAACCAGGACGCCGCAGGCGCAGGCGCCCTCGGTCGACAGATAGGCGGTGGTCACCCGCGCGGCGACGCGCGCCTGGATCTGTTCGACCAGCGCCCCCTCGGGCGGTTCTCCCGACATGAAGGCCAGCCGCACGGCGGACAGGTCGTCGCTGTCGCTCAGGGCACCGAGCACCATGCGCCACATCGTCGGAACCAGAGGCGCGATGGTGATCCGTTCGGACTGCAGGCCATCGACGAAGGCGGCCGCGTCGAACCGGCGCTGAAAGTGAAGGCGGGCGCCCGATGCGAGAAACGGCGGCACCACGTTGGCCCAGCCGCCGAAGGAGGTGCCGATGACGACGAGCACGCTGTCGCTGTCGTCGAGGTCGCGATAGACCTCCGGTCCGGCGGCGCAGGAAGCGAGAATGGTCCGGTGGGTATGGACGACGCCCTTGGGCCGCCCCGTCGACCCGGACGACAGGACGACGGCCACCGGATCGTCGGGGTCGGCGGCGTCCAGCGGCTCCACGGGGTCGGCGAAGGCGGCCGGAAAGCCTTCCGGGTCATCGAGCAGGACGACCCCTGGCGGGCGGGCGGCCGCCTCGCAGATCCGGTTCGCCAGATCGGCGAACTCGCTGTCGCAGAGCAGGAGGTCGGCCCCCAGCCAGTCGATCGTTCCCGCCAGGCGATCCGGCGTATCCATGAGGTGCAGGCTGGTTACGACGGCCCCGCAGCGGACGGCGCCAAACCAGGCGACCGTGTGGGCGACACTCGGGCGCGCGATGAAACACACGTGACTGCCGCGCGCGACCCCGAGCCGTTGCAGCGCCCCCGCCGCCAGGCGCGTCGCCGTCTCCACGCCCGGCCCGTGCAGCCGGAGATCGGCGTCGGTCAGGAACGGGCGGGCGCCGCGCAGGGCGCAGGCCGCCGTCACCATCGCGCCCAGGGTCGCGGCGGCGGCCGGCCCAGAGCGATCGTTCGGTGCGGCGTGCTGCATGGCTCGTCTTCTACCTCAGTAGGTCCGGGAGATGATGTGTTTCATCACTTCGTCCGTCCCCGCCCAGATGCGGTGGACGCGCGCATCCGTCCAGGCCCTCGCGATCGGGTATTCCCGCATGTAGCCATAACCGCCATGCAGCTGGACGCAATCGTCGATCACCCGGTCGGCGAGCCTGGTCGTCCACAATTTGGCCTTCGCCGCCATTCGTTCGCTCAGCCGGTCTTCGGCCAGGAGCGCGATGCACTGGTCGACGAAGGGGCGGCCGACGGCGATCTCCGTCTCGAGTTCGGCCAGCTTGAAGCGCGTGTTCTGGAACGAGACGACGGGTTTGCCCCACGCCGATCGCCCGCGCACGTAGTCGAGTGTCTGTTCGAACGCGGCCTCGGCCATCGCCATCGAACGGACGGCGACCACCATCCGCTCCTGCGCCAGCCCGTGCATGAGCTGCCGCCAGCCTTCGTTCTCCACGCCGCCGAGCAAGGCGTCCTCGGGGACGATCATGTCGTCGAAGAACAGTTCTGCAGTGTCCTGCGCGTGGTTGCCGACCTTCTTAAGTTTGCGGCCGCGCCGGAAGCCGGGCAGCGAGGTATCGACCAGGAACAGCGAGATCCCCTTCGGGCCGCGCTCGGGATCCGTCTTCGCGGCCAGCAGGACCAGATCCGAAATGATGCCGTTGGTGATGAAGATCTTGCTGCCGTTGATGCGGTAGCCGCCGTCCACCCGCTTGGCGGTTGTCCGCAGACCGCCGAGGTCGCTACCGGTGTGGGGCTCGGTCAGGCCGATCGCGCCGATCGTCTCGCCCGACGCCATCCGGGGGAGCCAGTGCTGCTTCTGATCCTCGGTTCCGAAATGCGTCAGGAACGGCGCGACGATGTAGCCGTGCATGTCCCAGGCCGGCGCGCCGAGGGTCAGGCGTCCCAGCTCCTCCAGGACGACGGCGTCGAACCGGAAATCGCCGCCGACCCCGCCATAGTCCAGCGGGATGCTTGTACCCAGGAGGCCGATCTCGCCGGCCTGGAGCCAGGCTTCCCGGGGCGTCCGCCCGTCCTCTTCCCACTGCGCGTAGTGCGGCAGAACCTCGCGCTCAAGGAAACCGCGAACGGACCTCCTGAAGGCCTCGTGTTCTTCGAGAAAAACCGTTCGCGTCACTTCGAGGCTCATCGTTCGTTCGGTCCGTTGTCCGTAGTGGTTCAGTTCTGAATATTTCAATTTTGAATTTATCGGTTGTCAAGGGCCATTGCCGCGGAGCGGCAACGGACTGTGTTTCTGCTGTGTGATCGGCCGATCAAACCGACGGGGCGACAAGGCGAGAAGGCAGGCCGGCTGTACCCGTACGGCTATCCGGACACAGAGATCCGCTCTCGAAAGGCGCCGTCCTCCCGACGACCGCCTCGTTGCGGTGTCCGCGTGCGTCTTATGGGGTGAGTAGCCGACCGCTCGCGAAGCGCGGCCGGATCAGGCCGGTCCCCCTAGAGCCACCTTGCTTCCTGCCGGTCGTAGGATCCGGCCCGCAGGTCCTCGGCTTCCTCGATCAGGACGCGCTTCTGGATCTTGCGGCTCGGCGTCCTCGGGAAGTCGTCGACGTATGCGATGAAGCGCGGGATCTTGAAGGCGGCGAGATGGGCCTTGCAGTGCTCGATCACGGTCTCGGGCGGACAGGCATCGCGGTCGGTGCCGGCCTTGAGGAGGAGATAGGCCTTGACCTCCTCGCTCCGCATCGGGTCGGGAACGGGAACGACGGCGGCCTCCTCCACCTCGGGCAGAAGGCGCAGCACCGCCTCGACCTCCTGCGCGGCGATGTTCTCGCCCGAGCGCTTGATCATGTCCTTGATGCGGCCGACGATGTAGTAGTAGCCGTCCTCGTCGCGGCGGAAGACGTCGCCGGTCCGGAACCATTCTCCCCGGAAGGAGTCGGCGTTGGCCTCCGGCCGCTTGTAGTAGCCCCACAGGATCGACCGGCCCGAAACCCAGAGTTCGCCGGTCTGGCCTGTCGGCACGTCGTTGCCGGCCTCGTCGACGATGCGGAGGTGGCGGAAGGGGGCAGGCAGGCCGCACGTCCGTTCGAGCGCCTTGGCCTCGGCGGCCGCCGGCACCAGGGTCGCGCCGCCGATCTCGGTCATTCCATAGCCCTCGCGGGCGACGACGTCGAAGCGCTCCTGGACTTCGCAGCGGGCCTCGCGGCTCCAGCCGTAGATCGACACGTATGTCAGATGCAGTTCCTTGTCGGCGGACGAGGCGGGCCGCGCCTTGAGGGCGGGTTCGGGAAAGATGCAGTAGTTGATCTCATAGTCCTTCAGCCAGTCGTAGAACCGGGTCAGGCTGATGCGGCGGGCGACATGCGCGGTGCCGCCGAGGCGCATGATCATCAGGAACTGCCACATCGGGTCCATGTAGAAGAACGGTGCCCAGATCAGCGAGTTCTTCACGCCGCCCCACTGGTCGCGGAACGTCGCCGCGTACTGGCCGATGATCACCCAGTAGTCGTGCGTGAGCATGCAGCCTTTCGGGAAACCCGTCGTGCCGGACGTGTACTGGATGTTCAGGAGGTCGGTGCGGGACACCGCGCTCGGCGGCTCGAAGGGCAGGGCGCCCTCGTCGAGCAGGGCGCGCCAGTGAGCCCGGCCCTCGTTCCTGTCGCCGTGCACGATGACGCGGGTGTCGTCCAGCAGCGGCGGACGGTTCTCCATGGCCTCGTAGGAGCCGATCAGGCCGGCGTCGATGACGAGGAACTGCGCATCGGAATCGCTGAGGACGAAATGGAGCTCGTCCGCCGTATAGGCGGCGTTGACCGGGATCATCACGGCACCGATCCGGCCGATCGCCACCCAGGTTATCGGGAAGGCCGGCACGTTCGGCAGCATCACCGCGACGTGCGTGCCCTTGCGCACCCCGAGCCGGACGAGGCTCGAGGCGAGGCGGTCCGCGTATTCGTCGAGCTGGCGATAGGTCAGCGTCTCGCCTTCGTCGAACCAGTTGCCAAGTATCTTATCGCCGCGCGTGGCGGCGCATTCGCGAACGAACGCGCCTAGGGACTCCGGCATTGCCGTTGCCTCGAGCTGGGGCCGGAGCCGGTCCATCTCGGCAACCCCTGGATCACTACTCATCTGGGTTTTCCTGATTGGCCGATTTTGTGCCTGCCTACTCGCTCAGCGCGCTGCCGCCGGCGAGCGGCGTCGCCGTGACGCCGGGCTGGCTCAGATAGGCGGCCCGCTGCAGGCGATAGAGATGGCTCGAAAAGGCGATTGCCTGCTCCCGCGGCAGATCCTGCGCGCGCTTGAAGACCTCCATCTCGACACGCACCGCCAGGGGGGGATGGGACGCGATCTTCTCGGCCACTTCCATAGCCCGTTCCATCAGCTTGTCGCGCGGGACGATCTCGTTGATGAGATCGTGCTTCAGCGCGTCCTCGGACGTCAGCGGCTCGCCGGTCAGCAGCATCCACAAGGCGACCGCCGGCGGCAGATGTCGGCCGAGTTGAGTCGTGCCGCCGGCGCCGCCCATGCCATAGGCGATCTCCGGGAACCCCAGCTTGGCGCCGGGAACGGCGATGCGGATGTCGGTGTGGCTTAGGAGATAGATCAGGCCCATGCCCATCGCCGCGCCATTGACCGCGCCGATGATCGGCTTGTAGCGCTCGATCGTCTTGAGTTCGCGTTCCCAACCCGGACGGAGCTCCGCATTCTCGTCCGTGGAGGGCCAGAAGTGCGCGTCGGTGTTCTTCTCAGGGGAGCCGTAACCCCAGTCGCGCTTGATGTCGTCGCCGCCGCAGAACGCCCGGTCGCCGGCGCCGGTGAGGATGCCGACCCGGACGTCGCGATCGGCCACGAAAACGCGCATGTGGTCGTGGAACTCCTTGTGCATGGCCGGCGTGAGCTGGTTCACCTTGTCGTTCTCCAGCGTGAAGATCGCCACGTGTCCCCGGCGTTCGTACTTAACGGGCATTAGGTTGGCTCCTTGCCTATCTCTCGTGATGTCCGGTGCTTCATCTCGTTCAGCCGTCCTGAACCGAGGCGGCGCGACGGCGCAGCAGTTCCGCGCCGACCATGGCGACGGTCGTCGCGACGATGAGAAGGCTCGCGACCGCCGCTACGGTCGGGCTGATCTCGAGCCTCAGATCCGCCCAGATGCGCATCGGCAGCGTTTCGCGGCTGCTCATCAGGAACTGGGCGATGATCAGTTCATCGAAGGAGACGAAGAACGAAAAGACCGCGGCGGCGACCATGGCGGGCAGGAGGCTCGGCAGCGTTGCCGCCCGGAACGCGCGGAACGGGCCGGCGCCCAGCACGCGGGCGGCACGTTCCAGCGTCGGGTCGATCTGGCGTATCGAGGCCCCGACGATCAGGACGACGAAGGGCAGGGAAATCGTCGCATGCGCCCCTATCAGCGTCAGCTCGTTGTCCGCGAAGCCGAGCTTGATCGCCATGATGAAGATGCCAAGCGCGATGAAGATGTGGGGCGTGATGATCGGGGCTGTGACAAAGGCCGTCACCATTCCGCGCAACCGGAAGGCCTGCCGCTCGAGGACGACGACGGCCATCGTCCCGACGATGGTGGCGAGGAGGGACGAGGCCAGCGCGACCTTCAGCGACAACAGCGTCGCGTCGATCCAGACCGGGTCGGAGAAATACTCGTAGTACCAGCGCAGGCCGATCTGTTCCGGCGGGAAGCGCAGGAAATCGCTGCTGGAGAACGAGAGCGGGATGACGACGAAAATCGGAAAGACGAGATAGGCAACGATCGACCAGAAATAGACCGCCAGGGCGATCGCCGACGTCGGTTTGCGCTTGGCTGCCATATCTACCTCACGCGATGCGGCGCACGAGCCGACCGCCGATCCAGCGGATCAGGGCGACAGTGACGATCGTGCCGGCCAGGAGCAGGACGCCGAGGGCCGAGGCGAAGCCCCAGTTAAGTTGCTCGACCTGCGTCTCGATCAGGTTGGCGAGCATAAGGTCCTGGCGGCTGCCGATCAGGGCGGGCGTGATGAAGAACCCCATCGACAGCATGAAAACGATGATGGCGCCGGTCAGCGTGCCGTCGAGACTGAGCGGGATGAAGACACGGCGAAGCGCCTGCCAGGGCGTGGCACCGAGAACCCGGGCGGCGCGGATCAGGTCCATGTCGATCTCGGTCATCGCGCCGTAGCAGGTCACGATCTGGACCGGCAGGAGGATCTGCAGCATCGCCACGTAGACGGCGCCCGTGGTGAACAGCATCCGCACGGGCTCCTCGGTCAGGCCGAGACCGATCAGCGCGCCGTTGATGATCCCGTCGCGGCCGAGCACCACCATCCAGGCATAGGACCGGATCAGGATGCTCATCCAGAGCGGCACGAAGATCAGGAAAATAAGCAGGAACTGGGTGCGGCGGGGGCGGGTGCTTATGAAGTAGGCCACCGGATAGCCGACCAGCGCTGCGAGGAGGGCGATGACCAGCGAGACCTGCAACGTCCGCCAGAAGATCGTGGTGTAGATCGAACGGTCGATGACGCGATCGAAGTGCTCGGTCGTGAAATTCGGGTCGAAGAGGCTCGAGCGGACGATGTCGAGGCTCGGCAGCAGGAAGAACCCGACCAGCAGCGCGAAGGCGGGCAGGAACAGCCAGTTTCTACGGATCATGCCGGTCACGAGCGATCACGCGGAGCGATGGTTTAGGGCAGGCGGCGGCGC